>CAJXLX010000004.1 GCA_913056335.1 uncultured Rhodothermaceae bacterium | reverse complement strand
TCCCCGGGGAAGCTGACGGGAGCGAACGGAGGAACCTGTCCCGACTGCTGTCGGGACCGTTCGCCCCAGGAAAGATTATTATTGGGAGAGCGATCACGTAGCGTCTATCCACTACCTCAAAACAGATGCTCAGTCTCAAAATATTACCTGCCTAAAAATTCATCGGCGGGTGCGATACTCACTGCCCTATATGGGCGGCTTTTGTTACACGTATGGCTATTGCAGCTATCGCGTGCACCTATACTGTTCTGCAGGTGTTATCCTTGAGGTACGCCTCTTTTGAGCGCAGAGGGCTCCCCACCGCACGCGCTCCCGCTTTGTTAGAGTGATTGACCTTGTGCTATGAGTCGACTTTTTCGTGCGCTTCGTCCGTTTATTGATTGCGTCGTGCACTATGCAGGGTGGGTCGTGGCCGTGGCCGTTCTGCTCTCGGCAACGGGCGCGTTCTACGCACAGCACTTGCGCATCGACACCGATTTCGCGAAGCTCATTCCGAGCGACTACGACAGTGTACAGGCGCTTGAACGCCTTCGGGAAACGGTGGGCGGCGAAAGCGACGTCGCTGTGGGGATTCAGAGCCCCTCGTTCGAAGCCAATAAGGCTTTTGCCGAGGCACTCATTCCGCGGGCGCTCAATCTCACCAATGACAACGGCGAACCGTACCTATCGCGGGTTGAGTTTCAGCGCGATACCGAGTTTCTGGAAGACAATGCGCTCTACTTTGCTTCTACTGAAGAGCTCGACCGCGTCGAGTCCTTCTTGGACGAGACCATTGAGCAGGCCAAACTCGAAGCCAATCCGTTCTACTTCGATTTGGAAGACGACGACACAGCCTCCGATGACGACGGCGCCGAGCTCGAAGCCATGTACGACCGGCTGATTGGCACCGAGTACCCGGTCTCGGACGACAGCACCACCATGGTTGTCCGCTTCTATCCGACGAGCACAAACACGGACATCGGGTCGACGCGGGCCCTCTACGATACGCTCGACAGCCTCGTGGCTGAGATGGCGCCAGCAACGTATCAGGCCGATATGGAGGTGACGCTGGCGGGGCGCGTCTACCGGCAGTTCACTGAGATCCAGACCATTCAGAACGATGTAGCGGGGTCGTTTGGAGTAGGCGTAGGCGTACTCCTGCTCTTCGTGATGCTCTACTTCATGTACAAGTCGTACAGCGCCCGCGTGGGCCGCACGCTGAACAGCCGGGTGCTGGCCAGTGAGATGCTGCGGGCCCCAATCATGGCGCTCATCATTGCCCTCCCCCTGCTCATGAGCTTGCTCTGGACGGGTGGGGTGGCGTATCTGGCATTTGGTACGCTTAACCTGATGACCTCCACGCTTGGGCTGGTGCTGTTTGGGCTGGGCATTGATTTTGGTATCCATTTCTACGGGCGGTACGCCGAAGAGCGCGGCGGCGGAGCCCGCATTACCGAGGCTATTGAGACGACGTTCGAGAGCACAGGCCAGGCCATCACGATTGGCGCGCTCACTACAGCGGGGGCGTTGTTTGTTTTGGGCGTGGCCGACTTTAAGGGATTCAGCGAGTTTGGCGTCATTGCGGGCATTGGGGTGCTGTTTGCTCTGCTGGCGATGACGGTGGTGATGCCGGCGATGCTGACGGTGCTGGAGCGCCTCTCGCTCATTGACCTGCGGGGCCAGAACGCGGCGGCCCGCGCTGCAGTCGACGTGAGCACGCGGCGATACCCGGGCGCGCGCCCCATCGTGGCCGCCAGCGCCATTGCGGTTGTTGCCTCACTGGCGCTGCTTCCGCAGGCCGAGTTTGAGTACGACTTTGGCACGCTGGAGCCGGAGTACGAGGCGTACGAAGAGCGCGATGCTGTCATCGAGCAGGTTAAGACGGGCGACGACGGCCGCCGTAACCCGGCCTACATCGTGGCAGACACCCAGGAGGACGTCCCGCGCATTGTGAATGCGCTGCGCGAGAAGGCGCAAGACTCCACCTCCACGATTTTAGCTGTCGAAAGCCTGCAGGAACGCTTCCCGATCACTGACACGGCCCAGCAGGCGAAGCTTGATCGCATCGCATCCATTCGCGAAACGGTCAACGAAAACCGGTACTTGCGCGAAGATACCTCGGCTGATATGCAGAAGCTGCGCCGCGCCGCGCAGACCCAGGCCGCCATTCCGCTCGATAACGTGCCCGAATTTCTGCGTGAGCAGTTTACCACCCGCGATGGGGAGCTGGGCCGCTTCGTGATGGTCTATCCGAGCGTCGGCCTCTCCGACGGGCGTAACTCCATGGCGTTTGCCGAAGAGGTGGGCACGGTGGTGCTTGATGATGGCACAACCTACCACGCTGGCTCAACCTCGATCGTGGCTGCGGACATGTTGCGCCTGATGCAGGCGGAAGCTCCCTACATGATCGGCGCGACCTTCCTGATCGTGATGCTGCTCATGTATATCAACTTCGGACGCGTGCGCTGGGCAGCGCTGGCGCTTATTCCGCTCATTGTGGGCGTGCTCTGGATGCTGCTCATCATGCAGATTTTTGACCTGCGCCTCAACTTCTACAACATGGTGGTGCTACCGGCCGTGCTGGGCATTGGCAACGACGCGGGCGTGCACCTGGTGCATCGGTACCGCGAAGAGGGATTTGGGCAGATCTGGCCGGTACTGCGGTCAACGGGCGAGCACGTCACGATCGGTTCGCTCACCACGATCATCGGGTTCGGAGGGCTGTTGCTGAGCTTCCATCCCGGACTGCGATCCATCGGGTTGCTTGCTGTGGTGGGCATTGGGGCTACCCTGCTGGCCGCGCTGACGTTCTTGCCAGCACTGTGGCAGTGGCTTGAAGATCGAGACGGCCTGTGGACGGAGCACGAGCGCTTGAATGCCAAAGACGGATCAGCAGACACAGCCCGCGAAACGCCCGCATCAGCCTCGGCCCCCGAAGCGGCGTCGTCCAATGCGGGCTAACCTGCGGCTCAATATGTTGGGAGGCACGTGGTATTAGGAATGCGCGTGGACTACTCGACGGGGGTGATGATGCGCACATCGTAGGCCCCCGTTTCGCCCTCGCTGTACGTGGTCACGTCAACCTGCCACGTGCCGCCGTCGCCCGGAAGATCTTCCACGCGTGAGAGGCGATACGAACTCTCTGACGAGCCGTAGTCGTCGTTGCGCCACTCCTCGCCACTGGGAGACACGACGCGCAGGTAGCCGTCAAAGCCCAGCGCGCGAAGCTCTACAGTGAATGGTCCATCCGGAACATCCATTGTGAGCGAGTCAAAGTACTCGCCTTTGATCGACTGTTCATCTTCAGGGTCAAGACGTCCGCTCACCTCCTCAACGACCTCGTAGACGGTGCGATCAACCGTTATGACATAGTCGCCTACATCATCCACGGAGTACGCACTGGCCCAGATCTCGTACTCGCCGTCTACAGGGGCGTTAAAGGTGACCTGAGAGACATCGCAGCAGTCCCCAAAATCATCGTTTTCATAAGTTTCGCCATTGGGGGCCTGCACAAGTAGGTACGTGTCAAAGTCGTCGGTGGGAGCCTCCATGCGCACCGTGACTTCCTGGTTGGCCTCGGCCGTAAAGGTGTGCGTGTTGTAGTACGTTCCGTCACTGCGGGTCGGCGCATCGGTGGTTAGGGTGCCGCTGTATTCCTGAGCTGCTGCGGGGAACGCGAGCACCAGTCCAAGAACCAAAAGCGATAGATAGCGAATCATAACACAAGTAGGGTGGTGAGAACGGATAAGCGGGGGATGGCAAGTTATTCGCACAAGCAATGAAACATTCAACCGATGCAAAGCACGTCTGTATCGGTTCACTAAAAATGCATATGCGAGAAGTCAGCCTCCATAATAGGGTGCGCACATATGAGACGCAAACAGACTTATTTGGGGCCTCCCGAAGTTTCAGGCGTACATCCGTGGACCGATTCAACAGGCAAATCGTCGGTATCCGTGCACCGACCATGCTCCAGTTCCAGCGTCGCATGGTCGATAGCAAACTGATCATGCAACCGCGTCTTGATGCGCTGCTTGAGGCGATCAAGGGCGTCCAATTCACGAATACCCTCCACTTCCACATGCGCCTCCAGCGCCACGCGATGCTCGTCGAGCCGCCACACGTGCACATGGTGCATGTTGCGGACGCCCGCAATGCGTCCGGCTGCTTCAGTCAGGGCATCAATATCGAAGCCGCGGGGCGCGCTTTCCATGAGAATAGAGATGGTCTCGCGCAGCATGCCGTAGCTGTGCACCAGAATATAGCCTGCAATCAGCGCAGTAAGCAGCGGATCCACAAACGTCCACCCGTACTGTTGGATAAGCAGGCCGCCTGCGACCACCGCCACCGATCCCAGCGCATCGGCCACGATATGCACGAACGCGCTTTTGATGTTCAGGCTGTCTTGAGCAGGCTTGTGCAGCACAAACGCCGTGGCCAGGTTTCCCACCAGGGTAGCCATGCCCACCCAGATCATGAGCGTGCCGTCGATCGATGCCGGAGCGAAGTAGCGCTGCCCGGCCTCAACCAGCAGGTACAGCGCAATGAGCACAAGCGTGAGTAAGTTGATGAACGCGCCAATGAGTTCGGCCCGCTCGTATCCGAACGTACGGCGGGCATCGGCAGCACGGCGGGCAACCTTGCGTGCTACAAGCGAGGTGCCCATCGACGCCGTATCGCTCAGGTTGTGTGTGGCATCAGCCATAAGGGCCAGGCTGCCCGCTACAAACCCTGCTACAAACTCAGCCGCCGTGATGAGCGCGTTGAAAACGATGGCCAGCACCAGGCGCGTGGTGCCTACATCTGCAGCGGGGCGGTGACTGTGTCCGTGATGGCTGTGTTCGTGTGTGTGCTCCTGAGAAGCTGAGTGCTTGGGGGAAGATGAGGCAGCAGAGTCAGGCATAATGGCAGTCAGCACAACGACAAATAGAAGGCACAGCAGTGCAATGTATAGACTCTAAACGGGTAGCCAAGACCACGGTTTGCGGCATATCCGTTGCGCAGCTCACGTGCCGATCTGGGCAATAAGTTGTTGTTTCTCGAACGCACATGGCATTTATACAGTCCACTCGATATGTTGCAAGGTGCCAAACCCTCCTATAGCAAATCGGTCTGAGCATGCGATTTTCTCGCATCGTGTTGTACATGATGAGTGCCCTGCTGGTTACTGTAGCGTCCGTTGATGGAAAAACGGGATATGCACAAGAAAACAGCAGCATTGAGGCGAATACCGACGCCTCGTCTATTCGCTTTGAGCGCCTCACACTGGCCGACGGGCTTTCGCAGGGACATATCTACGACATCCTGCAGGACCGCCGGGGCTTCATGTGGTTCGCCACCGAAAGCGGACTGAATCGCTACGATGGGCACGATTTTAAGGTATATGATCCCGATCCGTTTGGCACCGCCTCGCTCTCGGATGGGACCGTGAACAGCCTGCACGAAGACCGAAATGGGTTTATCTGGGTGGCTACGCAATTTGGCGGATTGAACCGGCTCAATCCGGTCACGGATGCTGTTACGCATTTCCAGCACGACCCGAACGCGCCCCACAGTCTGCGCTCGGGACCGGTACATGCGGTGTTTGAAGATAGCCGCGGTGCCATCTGGGTGGGTATGGAGAACGGGCTGAGCCGCATGCCCCCCGACCGGGCCGGGCACTTTACGCACTACGAGCACGATCCCTCCGATGTACACAGTCTGAGCAACAATCGCATCCGGTCGATTCGGGAGGATGCCCAGGGGCGCCTCTGGGTGGCTACGGCCAACGGACTCAACCGCATGAACTTGGATGCGCCTGGCCGCTTTGAACGCTACCTGCACGCGCCAGGGCCGCCCGATGCGATAAGTCCCGTCCCCGGACATGCGCTGCATCACCAACACGTATCCAAGCAGACGCCAGGGCGCATGTGGATCGGCTCGGAGGGCGGGCTCATCCAGTTTGATACCGAGCGCAGTGTGGTCGAGCGCGTCGTTCCACTTGCATCCGACCGTACCCAGGCCCGTGCGGTTATGAACGTAAGCCCTGCCCCGGCGAATGCTGATGTGCTGTGGGTGGCTACACCCGGCACCGGGCTCATTCGTTTTCATACGGATACGGGGGCCTTTACGCGTTACCGAAGTGCGCCTGCCAACCGCCACGGCCTGCTCGATCTGGCAAGTACCTTTGTGTATACCAGTCGCTCGGGCGTGGTGTGGGTGGGCACTGCCGGGGCGGGGATCAATTCGTTTTACCCGCGTACGCTTGGCATTGCGCACTACCGGGCCGGAGCAGCGGGCCCGCTTCGGCATCCGAACGTGTGGGGGATGGGCGTGGCCCGCGACGGAGCCCGGTGGGTGGGTACCAACGAGGGGTATCTGCACCGCATTGACTCCACCGGTACCGTACGGGTGTGGCAGGCCGATCCAGACGACCCGCTGCAGCCTACGCGGCCTGCAGCCACCGCGTACGACATTGCCGAGCACCACGACGGCACGCTGTGGATCGGCACCGGGCGCAGCCTGGATCGCTACGACCCCAGTACCGACCGCTTTCGCCATTACCAGCACGACCCCGCCGACTCCACCAGCCTGAGCAGCCATAACATCAACGTGCTGCGGTACGACCGGTCCGGCACGCTGTGGGTGGGCACCGTCGATGGACTCAACCGCTATGAAGAAGATACCGATAGCTTCCAGCGATATACGCACACTCCGCCCGACGCCGATGATACCGACTGGATTGGCGACGTGCTGGAAGATCAGCAGGGGCGGCTCTGGGTGGCGACCCGGCAGGGCGTGTGCCAACTCGACCGCACGACCGGCACCTTCACAACCCACTATCATCACGATCCGAGCGACCCATCAACGCTCACAAAAGGGCGCTTTGGGTGGATTCACGAACGCCCAAGCGAGCCGGGGGTGCTGTGGGTGTCGAGCCTGGACGGCGGCGGACTCGACCGCTTAGACACAGCAAGCGGAACCGTGACGCATTACACCACCGAAACGGTGAATCTGCCTGATAACACCATCTATGCTATCTTGCCGGGCTCGAATGGGGAGCTATGGCTAAGCACAAACCACGGACTGGCCCGCTTCGACCCCGATGCCACCCCCCCGTATCGTCCGGTGCAGCGGTTTGGGCTGGAGAGCGGACTGCAGAGCCTGGAGTTCAATCAGCATGCGGCAGTGCACCATAACGGGACGCTCTACCTGGGCGGGGTGAACGGGCTGAACGCGTTTCGCCCGCGTGCTCTCGAAGGCAATGGCATTCCCCCACGCGTTGTGCTTACCGACCTGTACGTATCCAACGAACGCGTGGAAGTGGGCGCCGACTCGCCGCTGCAGCGTCCGCTTGCGCAGACCGAGCAGATCGATCTGGCCTACAACCAGAATCAGGTCACGATTGCGTTTTTAGCGCTGCATTTCAAGAATCCACAGCGCAACCGTTACCAGTATCAACTGGAAGGGTACGATCCCAACTGGGTGGATGCCGACACGCGGCGCGAGGCGACCTACACGAACCTTCCAGCCGGCACGTACACCTTTCGCGTCCGCGCCGCCAACGCCGACGGCGTGTGGAGCGAGCAGACCGGAGCGTTGCAGATGCATATTGCCCCGCCGTGGTGGCGCACATGGGTGGCTTACGCGTTCTACGTGATGCTCATTGGAGGAGGCGTTGGGGGCGTGTTTTACATGCAGCGTCGCCGCGCACGCCGACTGGAGGCCGCCGTTCACGACCGCACCCAGCAGGTGCGAGCCCAGAACGAGACGCTGGCCGAACAGGCCGATCGCCTAAAGGAACTCAACGAAGCCAAGCGCCGCTTCTTTGCGAACGTGAGTCACGAGTTTCGCACACCGCTGACCCTGCTGCTCGGGCCCACGCGCGATGCACTCCAGCAACAGGTGCCGCTGCCCCCCGAGCGTGTGGAAATGGTGTACCGGAACGGCAAGCGGCTGCAGACGCTCATCAATCAGCTGCTCGACCTGAGCGCACTGGACGACGGACGCCTGGCCGCTGATCCGAAGTGGCACCGCCTGGATGCCGTGGTGCATGCTGCAGCAGTTGTCTTTACACCGCTGGCCAAGCGCAAACAGCTTACGTTTGAGATAGACACGCCAACCACCTCGCTGTATGCCCACATCGACGCGGCCCATCTGCAGACGGCGATCCAGAACCTGGTGTCCAACGCGGTCAAGTACACGCCCACGGGGGGACGCGTGGCTGTGACGCTGTCGTATGACAACGATCGGCAGGATTGCGATGAAGCGAGCGAGGCCGCCGCGTTGCTCACTGCGCAGATTGTGGTGCGCGATACCGGGCCAGGCATCCCCAAAGACGAGCAGGCGCGCCTGTTCGACCGGTTTCAGCGTGGAGGCCGCGCCGCCGCACGCACCCAGGAGGGCTCGGGCATTGGACTGAGTCTGGCGCAGGAACTGGTGCACGCCAATAGCGGACAGATTCGTGTGGACAGCGCGCCCGATGCGGGAGCTGCATTTACCATTACGCTTCCGGCACAACAGGCGCTTCCCAACGGCGCATTGGTGGCGCCTGTGCCAACGCCCTCCAGCGCCGACCTTACCGAGAAGATGGCACGCGCCAAGGAAGAATCGCCGACACAGACGGCGCTGCCTAATAACGAAGACCACCCCGTGGTGTTGGTGGTCGACGACAACCCGGATGTACGTCGCTATGTGCGCTCGGTGCTGGAGACGCCCGCGCCTGGAGACGCCGAAGGCGCCGGACGCTTTGCCGTCATCGAGGCCGAGAACGGAGCCCACGGATGCGACACAGCGCGTACGCATCTGCCCGACTGCATCGTGGCTGATGTGATGATGCCCGAGATGGATGGCTTCGAGATGGGAGAGAACCTGATGCATGACCCGATGACAGCAGGCATTCCCCTGCTGTATCTAACGGCCCGCGCTCGCCCTCAAGACGAAATCGAGGGGTTGGATGTAGGGGCCGATGCCTATCTGGCCAAGCCGTTTGAGCAGCGTGTGCTGCGCGCACGGGTGCAGAGCCTCATTCAGAAGCGGATGCGTCTGCGCGCGCTGTACGAAGAAGAAACCGAGCCTATGTCGTCAAACAATGGAACTGAAGAGAGCGCGTTTGCTGCTGACGTCATTCAGGTGGTTCGGGCCAACCTGAATGATCCTGATTTTGGGGTGGCGGAACTGGCAGATGCACTGTCCATCAGCCGGTCGCATCTATACCGGCGCTTGCGTGAAGCAGCCGACGAGACGCCAAGCGCGCTGATCCGAAACGAGCGTCTGAAGCAGGCCCGTGCGCTGTTGCGTGCGCAGCAGGGAAACGTCTCGGAAGTCGCCTATGCAGTTGGATTCAACAGCCTCTCTCACTTTTCCACCTCGTTCCGCGAATACTACGACGCACCGCCTTCTGAGGTGATTACACAGGCATCGAACTAACATCCAGAACGGAAGCCATCAGGGACGGATGGTGACGCCAAGACTCACCGCCGGACGCGTATTTCCGCTGTCGCGCACACGGTTAGGAGCGCGAACGGGGATATAGAGCTGCGCTCCGGCCCGCACGGCAAGCTGACGCAGGAGGCTTACGTACAGCCCGGCATCCATCAGTGCGGAGGCAAGCGTGGCATCTCGAAACGACACCCCGCTCTCGTCTAAGCAGCCATCCTCAGGGCGGCAAGGCTGTCCCTCCTGCGCATCCACATGGTACACGCCGGCGCCCACCGTCAGGTACGGGTTGATGCTTCGGTCGGGCTTGCGGAGCAGAACGCTTCCAGCAAGCCCCATGGTACTGACCTGCGGAGCCCTGCTGAACGAACTTGCATCGCTGGGCGCATGCAGTCCGTAGATCTCAAACAGCGCCCGGCGCGACAGTGCCGCGGGCCGATACCCGATGCGTGTGGCCACGCCATATCCCGTAATAGGCGCTACCGTAGCCGTGCCCGTCGACATTCGTATGAAGCTTCGCTCCACCGACACCTCCAGCGCACCCGGCGTACGGTCTGTTTGCACCGAGTCTTCCGCCCCCGTCGGCTGCGCATGGGTAGGCATCGCGAGCGCAAAAAGACCGGATGCGATAAGCAGCAGACGAAGCATGAGAGGCCGTAGTGCAAGAAAAGGGAGCGCGAGCAAGCTATGCGAACGAACTGATCCAGAGCCCCGCAACGATAACAGCAACCATAAGCAGGAACGCCGCGACGTACGTCCAGGCTGTGGCCTGCACGAATCCATTGCGCGAAAACGTAAGATTGGCCTCCTCGTCATTAGCATGCATCTCTGCACGCAGGCCTGCTGGAACGGAAGCCGCGCTAACGTCCACAATGTCAAGCGCCTGCTCGATTTTGTGGTCCAGGACGCGAAGCCTCACCCCTTCGGTCATCTGGAGCGGCGGATGCACGTCGTCGGCAGTTATGAGGGCGTTGATGTCGTGATCTGCCAACTGCCCCTTGGCGATTTCCGCATCCTGACGGTTTGAGTAGGTAGCAACGACCGTTGTTTGGCTGATAGATAGATCACGGGTCATGGTCCTTGGACTCTGATTGCACGAGTACGGGTCGATGAATCGGTGACAGAAGCCGTATTACGGAGCGCCTATGGTGAACGTATTGCTAACCGCAGCGCCAAGTTCATAGCGATAGGTGCCCGGCACAGCGTCTTCGGGGACAACCGGCTGGAATGATTGGCGGGCCCCTGGCTCCACCTCAATAACCTCAGTTAGGCAGCCGTGCTGTTGCCAGACCACGCGCCAGCTGCCCAATACCTTGCGATGCAGTTGCAATGCACAGAGGCTGCCTACCCGAAACGTATCATCGGAGCTGTTGTGGAGATGCAGCTGTGCTGTGCTTCCCGCTGTATACGACGGCTGATCTGCGGTGAAGGTAACGGCTCCGTCTTCCGAGGCGCCAACGAGGTTGCATCCACCAAGAAGTATCGCAAGGAATAACACGACGCTGCACCAGCGAGCGAGATAAGTATATAAGCTCATGATTAGCCCCTTTGTTTTTTTTAGCAAATAGACGTAAGCTGCGCAGCAATACAATTTGGCATAACGTGTTTTTCATTTCAAGTGAGTATAAAAAGAAGAGCCATTCAACATCAAGTAACGATCTTTATAAGAGCTGTGTGGTATGGCGTTATTCGATTCTATCGCACCAAAGCTCCTCACGCCCCTTGGGATTAATTCCGTTGTATGATATCAACGTCTCATACTGCATTTGGTAGCGGTTTAACGCTAAATAATGGAGGACATATGCCAGTAGCTGGAGACGGGGAGCGCCCCCGGCGCAGATGTCTCCGGCGGGGCTGACGGGAGCGAACGGGATAATTTGTGCCGAATGCTATCGGTACCGTTGGTGTCAGGTCCTATGGTTAACCGCGCAGTATTACAGCGGGGGGATCGGTCGGCACCACTTCCAAAATGTAGCAAACGATCCCGTCAAACGCACTGCAGCAATCGACGCCGTTCCGCCCCCCGTCAGGGGCAGCAGTGGGTTATGACGTCTCGGGCGATGCCTCTCGTGATCCGCTGAGCCGCGGACCGCGTAAAAGTAGCATGCCATGAAGGACGGCCCCACCAGCAAAAACAAAAAGGAGAATCCAAACTGCAGGCCCCGGCTTTTCCGGAAAGCTACCAACTAATGCAAGTGCTCCAACAAGAGAAAATGCTTGATTGCCAAGGACAACGGCTCGACCGTAGACGCCGCCAACGGGGGCGTGCCGTACGATCCAGTTTGAGAAGGCGAAGCCGATGAAGGCCGATCCTAAAAGCTGCACAGAAAGAGCGTGTACAGGATCCTCTGCTTGACTCATGGCTGCGCTGACCTCGTCTGGTACGAAGAGCAAGGCGATGCCAATGAGTACGAGGATCACAGCATAAAATGTGAGAAGTTTAGAAGTGTGTTTCATAGACTCCTTTGAGTGAGTGTCATGACGGCGAAATTCAGCCGCGACGGGCAACAAAACGTATGAACGAGGCGAAAGCGGCGCGCCCGCCGAGAACCCTCGCGCCCTTCGCCTGCAGCAGCGTAGGATTATACCGCTGTCTGCTTGGTGATCGCGACCTTTCGGTTGTGCCACCGAACATACGCCTTGGCCACTCCCACGGTCTTCTCCGGGGTGAGGCGACGTATCTTGTCATCAAGCATCGCGTGGTGGTTCGGGCATACGCACATGATGTTTTCCTTCACATCTGGCCCGCCCTCTTTAAGCGGGACGACGTGGTGTGCTTCTGCGTATGCCTCGCCACCATTCAACTCGATTCTGGTCTTGCAGATCTGACACATGTGGTCGTGCTCTTCCTTTACACGTTCGGCCCATACCGTGTCGCGAATGATGCGCAGTGTTCGCGTCTCGATGCGATCTGGAGCCTCATCACGTCGGGCATCAACTTCTTCGGGGGGCGCCGTTTCCCGCCCGACATCGCGCACCAGCTCGAATATCGGGAGGTAGTAGGAAGCGTTGATCCCGAAGTCGCAGTAGTCCTTAGGCATGAAGGAGCCGCTCCTGTTGAACTGGTCGATCCCTTTCTCAATTTATCGATCTGGGAGAACGCGTTCCTCTCCGGTAGACTGCGGCGTAAAGCAAACGTCGCCGTCGGTGAGCTGGACGTGATATTCTGTTCCCGTTTTGGTCAAGAAGTAGGCTCCGTCACGTTCCTCTGTAAAAGCAAGAAAGGCGGATTTGCTGATCAACATTACAGTATGGCAGACTTAGCGGTAGAACAATGGAACTCTGCCGCGAAGAGCAATGAAAAGGTACAGAGCCAGCAGCCGAGGCGCCACCGCCGGAAACCGGCCAACGCCCTTTGTCGGCAGCAGTGTTGTGTTATGCCTCAAAGTACACGGCTTCATCCAATTGTCGGAACAAGAAGGATATAAAGCTGAGGATATCGAGGCAGTCCTGCTGTGAGATCGGCCAGTCAATGGCTGGTTCGTGGGCCGTGGGATTGCGGATAGCTCGCATAAGGCCAGCTGACAAGAACTTGATTCCATCCTGAACATTGCGGTCCGTTGTTGACTCGCAAGGAGTGACCTTCAAAGTGCCTTTGCAATCCCACACCCGGAGCATGAGGCTGGCGCCCTCGTTGTCGGAGTGAGCCTTTTCGCTCACCCGCTTATTGTACGCCTTTGCTGCTTCGAATACAGCATGGAAGTAATTTGATTGCAGGAAGAGGTCCCGCGAGTGTTGTACAACCTCACGGTGAAAGTCGCGAGCCGAGAAGACTTCAAAATTCTCCCGGTTAAGTAGAGACGGTGAAGCATCGTTCTCCTGCAGAATTTTGAAGACATCACCCTGAAACTCCTCAGGAGCGATCTTTTTGCAGAAGTCAATAAGGAGTGTCTCTCGCTTCTCGGGATCAATCCGCTGTTTAGCCAGCGTCATGATCCAATCGTATATCTGCTTTGCTCGTACCGATGAAATGTGGTTGTTGGGAAATTCTTGCTTCGAGAAAGGAAAAACAGCTTGTCCGGTCCGATTGATTTGCTTCACTGAGGTGTCATACTTCAAAGTGTCTCCTACTTCAATTGCTATGACCTCGTAGTTCATAAGCTGATTTTAGTAGCAAGAAGCGCCTTGAGGCATAACGGGGAAATTCAACTGCCAGGGGAACGCCAATTTATGAAAGCAGCGCCAGAGGTGCTCATATATGAAGTTGGCAGTGGCCCCTCGTCAGTTCCAATGGCGGGTTATGTGGCCTTGCAACCTATTCCCAGCATCGATAACCATCAGCCGGGATGGCAGGATCGACGGCGTGAGCGACTTCCCATCCAAGTGCGAGGGGTGCAAGCGCTTCCGGCGTGTCTTCACGGTTGGTCAGTACGATGACCGACAGATTGGTATCCACGGCTCGGATGTATGCAGTGCCGGAATAGCCGCCGTGACTGAGTGTCCGGCGCCCATTCACGACAACCGCTTGCCACCCACGCGCATATCCCCAAGTATCACACGAGTCACCGGTATCGAACGTTCGCTGGATCTCCCATGTTGCCTGGAGTGCGTCGCGACTGACGACCTGTGGATCCGAGAGTTCGCCTTCCCAGAGCATCATGTCATGCAGTGAGGACATCACTCCGAAATGAGACGTCAGAGCGAACTGCCAGACCCGTCGGTTTCGCTCCAAGGTGCCGTCCTTCCACGCGTAACCCTGCGCGAGGTGCGGCACAATTCGGCTCTGGTTCAACAAGTGAGTCTGTTCCATACCCAGGGGGCGAAAGAAGGTTGACTGCATAAACTCCGTGTACGGCTGTCTGGTAATCTCTTCGATAATGATACCGAGCAGAAAATATCCCTGATCCGAGTAGTTCCAGTCGGTGCCTGGTTTCGCGACCATCGGAGTGCTCTTTGCCGACGCAAGCATGTCGTCACGTGAGTATTCGAGCAAATGCACACCATCCTCCGTCTGCTCAAAGTGATGAGCAAGCCCAGCCGTGTGACTCAAGAGCTGATTGACCGTGATCCCGGCCCAGGCTGACGGGGCGTCCTCGACCCACTTGTCTAGCCGGTCGCCCAGACTTAAACGGCCTTCCTCAACCAACGTCATGATCGCAAGTGCCGTCATCTGCTTCGTCAAGGATGCGATTTCGAAAACGGTCCGTTCGGTGACAGGGACCTCGTGGGCGAGGTCTGCCACGCCATACATACCAACATGCACTGGCTCGTCGTCACGCATAACGGCGACTGCTACCCCGGGAAAATGTCCTTCCTCGCTGAGTGTCTCGATCCTCGCCTCAACTCCCTCAGTCTGTGAAACACCCTGGGCATGCACACCGAAGACCGGTGTAGTGACGAGGCCGAGAGCCAGGATAGAAAACCAGATTGAAGTTCGGTACGACATTGCCATTCTTTTTGTCTACATAACCTATGATTATATCAACACACTTGACATAGCACGCATCCACAATTCCGGGAAATGCCCTGACAAATCAATGCGATGCGTAAAACCCACCCGGTGCTATGTCAACAGAGTAGGCATAGCACGTTATGCGATGCGGGATGAATGGGTCATGCTGATGAAGCGTGTGATGTGTATGCACGTATAGAATATGCTTTACATGGCCTACATGCAAACTGATGCCCAACGGCTCCTCAACACCTCGTCTGCCGAAGCTACTGGATCGCGTGCGCTGTGCGTGTCGACGGCTCCACTACAGCATCCATACCGAAAAAGCGTACGTGCGCTGGGTGAAGCGGTATGTGCGTTTTCATGATACACGCCATCCGAACACGCTCGCCGCGCGCCATGTCCGCACATTTCTGACCCATCTTGCCGTCGATAAGCAACTGGCGGCCTCCACGCAGAATCAGGCGCTCAATGCGCTTGTGTTTCTCTATGATCGTGTGTTGGAGATCGAGATGGGCGCGATTGGAGACATCACGCCGTCGCAGCGCCCAAAGCGGCTGCCGGTGGGCTGCATCCGGGCGGCGTTGCAAGTCCGCTGGATGCGCTGGCGGATTAGGATACATCCACCAACTCTTCCTTCGCCGGGCGTCGCAACTGCTTGATCGCGTATTCGCGCTGCATAGCGGCGGATTGGCTGTCGTACGTTTCGGTGTGGATGACCTCGACGGGTGTGCGTCCACGGGTGTATTTGGCGCCGGTGCCCTCGTTGTGTTCGGCCACGCGGCGCTCCACATCGGTGGTGTAGCCGGTGTAGTAGGTGCCATCCGCGCATTCGAGGATGTAGACGTGGTGCGGCATGTCAGAGTTGGTTGTTGTCGGTAACACAAGATCGGAAGCGTTGCCTATCGCTTCGCCTACCGGCATGGGGGCCCCTTTGTCTTGGTATCTGTTTAGCGACGTGCCGTCCTGGACACGTGCAGTGCCGACGGCATTCGCCCCACAGATAGCCGGGGACGCAAGCGGTCCCCGGCTATGGGTTTCCTTAGCCCGAGCGTTCATTCATTCCCGACGAAGAACACGGCGTTGCTCATGAGGAGCTGGCCGTTGTGCCAGAAGCCGCGGGTGAGCGGGTTGTCGATCAGGTAGGTGATGTGCCCCTGTCCGTGCGGCTGCACGCCGAAAACGAGCGTGTCGTCAAGTGTCTGTTGCGCCTCGTGGCCCATGAACCCAGTGAGGGGAGCGGCGTCTTCGAGCGCGGCTACGGTCCAGCCGCCGTCGAGGTAGGCGAAGGCGCGGGCGGAGCGCTTCAGCGTAAAGTACCGCTCGATGCCAAACGCCAGCGGGTGCGAGCCGTCGAGCGTGGTGGCGTGAACGCTTCCGGGCGTGCCGCGGGTGGCGGCCTCGCGGGCACGGTCTTCGTAGCGGGTTAGTTCGGGGGAGGCAGAGGCACTGTCTTCGTCTGCGGAAGGCGTAGCGAGATCGAAGCCGTCGCGGACTGACAGAGCGCTGTTCGCGGCGCCGAGGGCAATGAGATGCCCGCCGTTCTGGATCCAGTGTTGTAGGGCCTCCGTGCGTTCGTCCGTGAGCCAGTCGCCGTACGATCCGCTGGGCATGACGAGCACATCCAGGTCGCTGAGCCATTCGTCGCGGAAGTTACCTGGTTCGAGCAGCGTGGCCGGATATCCGAGCTGCTGCTCAAAGAAGTGCCACACCTCGCCCACGTTCAGCGAAGACAGCGGATCGCCCGCCAACACGCCCACATGGGGCGCGTCGATGTAGCGGATATTGCCGGAGCCCAGGTCGGGCTCTTCGTCCATGAAGCCCGTGGCGGTGCGGTAGAGCGAGCGCGCGTGCTCGGTGGCGGTTTCTTGCACGATGCGGTCGAAGTCTGCCCCCATATTGCGGTTGTTGGCGCGCAAGATGGCGAGCGTACCGGGCTCGAAGGTGCGTCCGTTCAGCTCGAATGCCTCGCGGGCAAAGCGCACCTTCACGCCGGCCTCGATCAGGTCGGACAAGAATGAGGCATCGGCGATGCTGTGCCAGTTGGCAAGATAGGCGTAGGGCCGCTCGGTGTCGGCCCCCTGCAGGATCGGCGGCGCAGCCTCCGCATCCCCCGAAACCGATACGGACTGCTCCAGCGCGTAGGCGTCCAATCCGTAGGCGTAGGGCAGGCTCCAGCCGGTCATGTCGTAGGTGACGGAGTCGACGACGGTGGTCTGCGGCTCCATCAGCACTTTGGCGAGGCGGCCCTTGGGCTGGTTGAGCGACACGACGAGATCGCCCGGTTCGATGGTGGCAGACTGCTCGGTCTGGTCGGCGTAGCGCAGGCCGCTCCGCTGCGTATCGGTTCCATCTCCGGCGATCGTTGAGGCGATGCCTTGCCCTTGCAGATGCTCGTGCAGCGCCTGGATGCGGTCATCGGGCGTGTTGGGTACGCCGCGGTCTGCGGCATCACGCGCTTTGACGAGGTAGGCGGCGTAGTCGCCGGGCGGATTCGCGGCGGCGGTTTCGTGATACGACACGAATTCGCTAACGAGGCGGTCGGCCTCGCGGGCGGCGGTTTCGACGGTGGAGAGGCCGGTGGTGTGGTGCCGCACAAAGCGGTCGCGCAGGCTGAGGGTGTCGCCCTCCACGGTGTGCACCATGAGTCCGGCGCGCCCCGAGCCGCCCTGCTCGTAGGTCATGCCGATGGCGCCGTTGAAGGTGGGCCAGGTGTCGCCGTAGCCGGGATAGAAGAGGTCGAAGCGCTCGCGGGTAAAGTAGCGCCAGCCGTTCTCGTCGAAGTAGCGGGCGTGATTGCGTCCGATCTCGGTCTGAATCTCGCGCTGCCACGCGGCAATGTCTTCATGGAACGGGTCGGCGGCGGGAGCAAAGTAGTGCGGGCTGTCGATGCCCTGCTCGTGGTAATCGACGTGGACGTGCGGCATCCAGCGGTTGTAGAGCTGCAGGCGGTGCTGCGTCTCTTGCTGCGAGGCCCACGCCCAGTCGCGGTTCAGGTCAAAGTAGTAGTGGTTGGCGCGTCCGCCGGGCCAGGGCTCTTGGTGCTCGCGCGCCATGCGGCGGGCGTGGGGCTGCGCGCCGACGGACTCGCGGTAGAAGTTGACGTAGCGGGCGCGGCCATCCGGATTCACAACTGGGTCGAGCAGCACCAGGGTGTTGTCGAGCCACGGCTGGGTCTGCGTGTTGGTGGGATCGGCCAGTTCGTAGAGCGTCTGCAGGGCAGATTCGGTGCTCACGCTCTCGTTACCGTGCACATTGTAGCTGAGGTAGACGATGGCGGGTGCATCATCGGCGGTGGGCGCGCCATCTGCGAGCCCGATGCGGCGCAGGTTGTTCTGGCGGATGGTTTCGCGCTCGCCCAGCAGGTCGGGCGTGCTGATGTACGCCACCATGAGTGGGCGGCCTTCGTAGCTTTCGCCGTAGGGCTCGGCCTCCACATTGGGCGAGGCGGCGGCCACGTGCCCCACGTAATCCATGACGCGGTGATGTGGGGTAAACTGCGATCCCAACTCGTAGCCCAGGAAGTCGGCGGGCGATTGCAGGCCGCTTTCGGATTGGGCGTGCGCCGGTGCAACAGCAAGGACGATGAGCAGAAGGGTGAACAGTACGAAACGTAGCGGGCGGTACATAGGCGGGAGTGTGCACATGAGCGATTCGAGCCACGGTGGGGCGAAGCAGGTGAAGACCGGTACGCACGCTGCACGGAGCAGGTGCCTATCGCTTTCCCTCAAAAACACAAGGTAGGGGATGCACGGGTCGGTGTCCAGTCCGAAGATGGACTAAACGAATGAGGTGCGTGTGGGAACGCACGAAAACCGCTTCCGTAGCGCACAAACCGTTTCCGCGTTGTTCATTCTTTAGCCTGTATACCATATGTCTACCATCAATTTGTCGCAATCGCACAGCATGGGCACCAGTGCCGCTCGGACGGCTGTGGAGAAAGTGGCCGATCAGCTCAAGCAGAAGCTTGGGGCGGACTACCACTGGGAAGACGATACCCTGAAGTTTGATGGCGGCGGGGCCAGCGGGGCCATCGATGTGCAGCCGGAGGAAGTGCACGTTGAGATTGAGCTGGGGATGCTGCTTTCGGCCATGAAGGGGACGGTGAAGCAGCAGGCCAAGGGGTATCTGGATCAGTATCTGAAGTAGATTAGGGTTGGAGGTGTGGAAGGGGGGATGTATGGAGGTAATGCTACGGCTCCTCTACGGTCTGCGGGAAGGTGGGGATGAGGGCTGTGCGGCTCAACCCGGGCACGAGAACGGGTTGGGCGCGCCAGTGGCTCCGAGCATGTCATCCATGTTTCCAACGGCCTCCGCAGCACGCTCGGCAACCTTAAAGCCGCCGGTGAAGCTGCCCAGGATCAGCATCTTGCTGACCTCGCAGGCAGCGAACAGCACCGCGCGCCGCGCATAGCGGTCCAACTCAGAGGCGTCCATCAGGGCCACGGCCATAGCCGCGCCGCCGTACATGCGCGCCAGTACCTGCCCGTGCAGGGCCACGCCCGTAAGCGCGACCCCGCCGATGGGGTTGATGGCGCCCGAGGATACTGCGCCGCCAACATAGAGGTTGAGGAGCGCGAACGTTTGCGAGAGGGCGTCGATGGATTCTTCGATACGCTCGCGCCGACTTCCACCGCCGCTGCCGTCGGCGAGCAGACCCAGGAGCGCGCCGGTGTCTTGCGTCACGCTCCAGAACGCAGGGGGGCCTTCGCCGTCTTTGGGACCAAGGAAATACTGATCCTGCTGCGTCCAAGCGTTGCGCGCGGCGTGTTGCCAGGGCCCCTTCTGCTCGTCGGGCATATTGTCCGCATCGTAGTAGTAGGGGGTGTACGTGTTGAGCGTGCGGAGCGGCCGGCCCGCCAGGCGCGAGCGGGTAGTCTCAGAAAAGAGCGCCTGTTCGGCCACGGCAAGACGGGCCGTCTTGCGTAGCGTGCGGCGGAACGCGACGCGGCGGTCTGGAGCGGCGGTAGCGAAGCCAGCGGTGGGGAGGACATCGGCACGGCTGCTCACGTAGTCCTCGTCAACGGTGAAGTGCGTGCTGAAGAGGACGGCGCGCAGGCCGGTCTCGTAGGTGCGTGCATCGCCGTTGGCTGGAGTGGGCAGCGGGGCGTGCAAGAGCAGCGGCTCACTGGGCAGGAAGCGCGTGCCCTGGCGCAGCTTCGTTTTGATGCGTTGCAGGCCGGCGCCGTCGCGCGCCGCCAGGTCGACGGGCTTGTGCGTAATCTTGGCAGACAGGAAATCGTCGACGACGATTGCTGTGGAGGGCGCCGCAGCCTCGAACGAGAGCAAATGCGTGCCGAAGAGTGCCCCGCGCACGGCGCGCAGGTCGGCGTCGGTGGGACCGCCCTCGCCCTGTTCGTCCCACCCGGCAAGGGTGCGCTTCACCTCGGTGTCTCCAACTTTCACCGTTAGGTGGAGGCTGCTGAGCTGCACTGGGGGGGCGCCGGCCTCGGCAGTGTAGGAGGTGGTGCTTTCAGTGTTGCCGCCATCGTTGAGGCGAAGCCGCACGGTGCGCTCCCCTGTCGACTCCGTGGGGGCGCGGTAGTCCAGCCGGTACGGGTCCGTTACCTCGAAGTCGTCCAGGTAGTTGAGGATGACGTCGCGGGCCGCCTCTCGGTCGCTGCCACTGACGGGAAACGCCGCGCCGCCAGTGGCAGCGGCCATTTCGTCGAAGGGGTTCTCCGCTCCGTTGGCACGCAGTGTGTCCAGGCGGTCCGTCACATCCAGGATGACAGCTGGTGGCCCGCTGTCGAGCATGCTGCGGATCTCGCTATTGAGGCCGTCAGTGGGTTCTCCGTCGTGAACGTAGACGATGAGGTTGGCATCGCCGCGGGCTGCGTCCTTGAGCGCAGTCCATTGATCGGAGTTGGTCTCTTTGAAACGCACATCCGCGTCTGGGTTTTGCGTGAGCACCTGTTCGCGGACGGTGTCCACGAGCTGTTCCATGCTCGCGCCCTGGAACGGCTCCGGCATGCTCGTTGACTGGTCGGCAAGGATGCGCACGATCGGCGCATCGCGGTTGGCACTGAGCGTAAAGCCGACCGCCTCGCCCTCGTCTTCCACCGCAAACGCAGAGGCCGGCAGTCCGCTGACGACCTCGCCGTTGGCGTTGAGCGGGCGCACCTGAAGCGTTACCTGTGGAAAGCGCTCCGCGGTGGCGTGCATTTCGATGGTGTCGACGCTCGCGGGGGCGGGGCCGCTGCCGGGGCCTTGTACCGTGCGTCCGTTGTAGGTGAGCGTGCCGTCGTCTTCGGCGTCGAGGCGGTCGCCGTTGATTGTGACCGCGTCGCCGCGCTTGGAAAGCTCGGCGGCTTCTTCCTTCGAGAGATTAGGCGCCTGCATTGCCAGAAGCGGGGCAAACATGCGCACGTCGTTGAGGCGCGCCTCAAGCAATTCGCGCAGTTCCATCGTCGGCGCCATGCGAACGAGGAGTTGGCGCCCGGCCACCTCATCGGCCGTCCACTGCCCGCTGACGAGCTCGAAGCGCTCCTTCGGCGCCGACGAGACGGCGGCTTCCAGGGTGACTTCTACGGCGAGCGGGTCGTTGGCCGCATCGGCGGGCGTAAGCTGGTCGTTTTCCACCGGCGGGGCGCCAAGGGAGGCGTTCGGGTGCGAGGGGTTGGCGTAGCGTGCCGGACCGTTTTCGTCGTTCAAGCGCACGCCCACGGCCTGCTCCCAGCTTGCGCTGAACGCTTCGGCGGCCGTGGCGTCCTCGGGAAGCACATCGAGAAGGCGTTCTGCCAGTGCGGCGCTTTCTTCGCCGTCTTCGTCGATGTGCGGCACGGCGTCGTTCGCGGCGGTTTCGGGAAGGCCGAGTTCCGTGCGCCAGTACGTCACCGTTTCCGGATCGATCTCGGGCGCGAAAGGATTTTCGACAGGGTGGTAGAAGGCATTTTCGCGCTTGCTTGCGGTGCGTGTCTCTGGTAACGTAACAACTTCAGCCTCCAGACCGGCGCGCTGATACAGCGTGGCCAGCAAGTCCGCCTTTTCGCGAGGCGTGCCGGCCCCGCCACGCAGCGTGGCGCGCGTCCCCCAGCGCACACCGTTCACGAGGTCGTTCGTCCCCCAATACGATGTAGGGGGCGGATAGGTGGCGATGCGGTCACGAACGAACCGGAAGATCGCTTCGGGGTCGCCTGCCTCAACGAGGCGGTCGGCCTGGGCGGGGAGATGATCGGGCGAGGTGCGGAGGGCCTGCTGCATGTGCTCCCAGACGGCGTAGGGCAGCGGGCCTTCAATGTGCGGGGATTCCTGTGCGGATTCCCCTTCACAGCCGGGTACGCATCCTGGCAGCGTGGCGGCCAGTGCGGCGCTTCCGGCAAGGCCAGCGCTGCGCTTCAGAAAAGCGCGGCGGTCGATGGTGCCGTTGAGGAGCGCGAGGAGCAGCTCGGCGAGCGAATCGTCAGACGTTGGTTCTTCAGGCGGTTCGTCAGGCGTCGGTTCGTCGGGCATAGCAGCGGGCCAAGGGCAGAAAGAGAGCGAAAAAGAGAGGCGAGCACGCGCGTTCGCCGTCGTTATGGACGCTGACATCGTTCATTCCTTTCAGCGCGAGACGATCGGCTGGCCCCTGGCGATTGGTTGCAACCGTGTCGGGGCGTCCCTCAAACGCAAGCGTAGCTACGATCTCGTTCCACTGATCCTGGTGCGTCTGGGGGAGAGGCCGCGACATACGTGCCATGATATGGCCATGCACAGCGAAGAAAGCAGCAGGATACGTACTGTAATTCCCCTACGTAATAGTTCACGCTGTGTTCACGTCGATATCTCGTCCGCATATCTCTACTTTTGCCCGTTTCCGCCTACGCCGTATCCGCAGGCGGCCAGCAGCCCAGCAGGCGGCGCGTTGTGACGAGCTGCCCAATGTGGTAGGCGTTGGGGTCGAGCACGACGAGGGCGGAGCGCAGCAGCGTGTGAGTGTCGTGGCTGGGCACCGGCTCGAACGGGTCCGACTCATCGAGCAGGCTGAGCAGCGCCTCGCGGTCGGCGACGACGATTTCGCAGCTGGTGTGCCAGGCGCTGCGCGAAGGAGGCTCAGGCGTATCTGGCCAGTAGGCATCGGGCCAGGTGTCGGGGGCGTAGTCGTCGTTCTGGCTGTAGCGGAGCAGGTCGGCCTGCGCGAGGCGGATGTGCTCGACCAGCTCCCATCCGGAGTAGGGCAGGCCCTCGGGGCGCACGCCGCGCTGGTCGTAGGGCCAGTCGGCCACCGCATCCTGAAAGGAGGCATGCGCGGGGAAGTCGCCGGTAAGGCTTTTGCGGATGTGCTGGTGCAGGGCGTCGTGCATGGCAATGGATCAGCCTGAGGAAAAAGAGCGGTTGCATATCAGACGGGGCGGGCCTGTGCTATGTTTAAGCACGCAGGGCAGATGGCGGCGCGATGGGCCCCGTTCACTCGTCGTCTGCGGAGGGCCACGTCCCAGACAGGGCATAGCTGATCCCGAGAAAGACGGCACCAAAGCCCAGAAACAGAAGAATACGCCAGAGGGCCGAGAGGCGCGCCAGGTCGACAAGAAACAGCTTGCCCACGAAGAGCGCGAGTGTCGCAAACCCCGCGTACTGCAGCGCGGCTGTGCGGCGACGCGCCGCCACGACGAGCACCGTGAGCGCGGTGGCGCCCCATACAGCCGATGTGTACGCGTCGCCGTTTGCGAGTACGGCGAACTCCTGCCATGACCACGCAAGCCATCCGCCGAGCGCAGCGGCACGGTAGGTGCGCTGGACTACCGTTGATGTCAGAACGAACGGCACCGTCACCACACATGCAAGGACCGCCAGCTCGCTGAGTCCGGCGGCGTGCATGATGGGCGTTACGCCCCGTTCGATCGTTTCAATCTGCTCGATCCACACCACCGCAACAAGAATGGCGAAGGCATGCCCGGTCCAGCGGAGCACCGGAGCACTGAGCCGGCGGGCGGCCCAGTGCAGCATAAGCATCTCCACGCCCAGCGCCACAAGCAGCGTTGCACCGTCCAGCAAGATGGTCAGCCCAATGGCAGCAAGGACGGCTGCCACCAGGGCGTGGGCAGGTGCGTAACGCGTCAGTGCGTTTTGGCGCAGCTGCAGGTACGCGGTGCCGTAGAGTCCCGCCCCCGCCAGTGCAATGCCGCCCCAGACTGCATCTGGCACGCTGTTCCAGACCAATTGCGAGGCTGTAAACGCCAGCAGGGGCGATATGCTGACAAGCGCGTAGGCCGGCGGCGTGCCCACAGCAGACGGCAGCCGGTCGCCCAGCGCCCAATCTGGGCGGGGCCACTGCTCCGGCGATCGGGCATGCAGCCAGGCACGCACCACCGGCACACCGCCCAGCAGGAGCCATGTGGCCACGAGTCCGCCCTGCACGGTCCACTGTGCAAACGCAGACGCGTCGTTCGGGAGTCCAATCACTGCCGAGAGCATCACGAGCCACCCGCCCACCGCCGATGTTGCAATGAGCGACCGCCAGCCGCGGTAGAGGTAGATAGCAGCCATGCCTACAAGCAAGATCACCGCATAACCGACAAGTCCGCTCACACCGAGAGAAGAGCCCGGATCGAGTACGAACGGGGTGCCCAGCCCGCCCATGGCGCCAATGGCACCGAGCGCTGCACCGTCTTGCCGAATTGCGAGTGCGAACGTTCCGGCCGTCACGGCTATCATACCGACAAAGCCGGCTGCATACGGGATGAGGCCGTAGAGCTGATAGGATGCAAACACGGTGATGTAGAACGCCGCGCTGCTCCCTCCAAGAAGCACCTGACGAAGCGCCGGGCGGGTACGCTGCATGCGGAGCCCGCTCCACAGCAGTCCGCCCCCGAGTGCCGTGCCAAATGCCACGCGCACTGCCGGGACAAGCCATCCCGCATCGGCACTGTATTTGAACAGGAAGGCGAGCCCAAGCAGCAGAAGCGCAATGCCAATCCGGTTGAGCCAGTCTTCGCTGCGAAGCGAAACCCTCTCCCGGATCCATGCCTCAACCCGCGACGCCATGCCGGGCGATGCATCCTGACGTGCAGCGTCTTCTTCGGGGGGCTCTGAGACGCCGTTGCTCTGCTCACGGAGGGCCGCACGCAACGCTTCCATGGATCCTTGCAGCTTAGCCACGCGCTCCTCCAGCCGTTCGACGCGGTCTTCCAGCGATGAACGACCGGATTCTTGCATAGCACACGTGCAGGGGCTGTTGGAGCAGTTGCGGGTTATCATCCTTCTCGCCACACGATACCGGACTGCCGGGCCAACCGCAATGTTCGAAACGACTCGTCCACAGCGGGGGGCTCTCCGTCTTGGGCTACGGGCCTATTTCCGCGACCACGTAGCGTTGAACCGCTACCGAAAATCGTTGCGTATCAGATGGCGTGCATCTACGCTATCTTCGGAGCAGATACAGGCCAACGTTCGCACTCATTGCAGTAGGAGGCTATGTCAATGATATACTGGCTGCGTCGCGGATTTGTGGGGGCGCTCCTCGTGTGGAGCGTGGTACTGGCTGTGCAGTGCGACCAGCCCGCGGTCGACGCTGCTAAAGCGGCCGCCGGGCCGTACACGCTGTACGTGGTGCGTCACGGCTGGCATGCCGGACTCGTATTGCCGCGAAACGCGCTGGGCGAGGCGGCGTGGCCGGTGCTCAATAATTTTCCGCCGACCGCGTACGTTGAAGTCGGCTGGGGCGAGGCGGCCTACTACCCGAATCCAGACGCGGGGCTTGGCACGCTCCTGCACGCCGGGCTGTGGCCCACCGCCAGCGTGGTGCACCTGGCCGTGTTCGACGAGCCCGTGACCGATGCCTTTCCGCAGCACGACATCGCTGCCATCCAGGTATCCAGGGCTGGGCTGCATCAGGTAGCTGCGTTTGTGCAGCAGAGCATGCACAACGCACATCCTGATCCGGTGGCCCCCGGACGTTATCACGAAAGCGCTTTTTTTCTATCACCGCTTCCGTATCATGGGCTCAACAACTGCAATCAGTGGGCTGCAGGAGCGCTTCGAGCGGCGGGCTGTCGCACAGCGCCCCGGCGCACCCTGCGCGTTACGCGTCTGATGCACGATGCGCAGTCCTGTGGCCGCTGGATCCAATCTGCTCCCTAAAAAAAACAATGCGTGCGTATGCACATCCACTTCTGCAATCCCGACATTGCTGAGCATCCCACCGGTGGTAACCGCTACAACGCGGCATTACGCACCGCATGGCCTACAGACGATACGCTCACAAGCAGCACCTCCTGGCAGGAGGCCCCCACTGAGTCCGATGCCTGGCTTGTTGACAGCCTGCTCCTGCGCGATGACGGGTTGCTCGACGCCTGGGCTACGGGGCCGCCCGCAGTGCTCGTAGCCCACTACCTGCACCTGACCGACCCGAACGAAGCCGACTCCGCTGCTGCGCAGGAAGAAGCCGACCGCCTGTCGTTGTTTGGGGGATACGTAGCGCCCAGCCATTTTGTGAAAGAGCAACTCAGCGCCCACGGCATTGCGCCCCGCCGCATCGTCGTAGCGCCGCCCGGACTGGACCGCGCTTTCCGCACAGGCCGCGACGCGGCGGGGAAGGTCCTCGATCCGCCCGCTCATCTTGTGTCCGTAGCCAACCGCCTCCCCAACAAACAGCTCATTCCGTGCCTGCACATGCTCGAAGACCTGCGCGAAGAGCCGTGGCAGTGGCACGTCATTGGCGATGAGACGCTCGATCCCGAGCACGCCGCCGCCTTCCGCGAGGCCGTTGCTGCCTCAGACGTGTCCGATCGGGTGTACGTGCAGGGGGCCGCCTCGGCGCAAGAGGTGCGTACCGCCTACGCCCGCGCCGATGTGGTGCTCTGCCCCTCGCGCTTCGAGACGAGCGGTATGGTTGCGCGCGAGGCGCTGGCGGCGGGCGTGCCGGTGCTGGGCTTTCGGGTGGGCGGCCTCCCCGAAACGCTCGGCGCGCTGGCCGATGCGTGCCTGGTGCCTGCAGGCGACTTTGCGGCGCTGCGTACACGCTTGCACGAGGTGCTCACTACCCCGCGCCTCCACACGCAACTCGCATGGCAAGCGGTGCGCGTAAGCCGGGGCACCCCCTGCTGGGCCGAGACGGCATGGCGCATCCGCCAGTTTGTGCAGCAGGTAGCTGTAGTCTGATGCACGTCTTTCAGCGGGGCAGGTCGGAGGGGCCGAAGGTCATGCTTTTTGTGCCATGCGACGAGCATCCGGGATGCAGGTGCACGCATCACAGGCGGCTGCCCGTGCGTGCTCGGTCATGGACGCAGGAGCGTCTTTGTGTACGTCCGATGGGGGACCGTCGGACGCAGAGCAGAATCAAAAGCCTGTGCCCGTGCGGGCCGGATACGCACCTCGATCTCCTCTACCATTCCCAGAGAACGCAGCAGGTAGTGCGAGGCCCAATCACGGTGCGAGCATGCGGTACGGCACGCCGTTGGGGCGGAGCGGGGCGGTCTCGGGCGGCAGGTCGTTGTACTGGGCCAGCGCGCGCATGGTGAGCGAGTAGAGCCCCTCCAGCGGCCACGCGGTCTGAGCATCGGGGTTCGGGGTGAGGCCGCGCGTGAAGCCCTGCTCCAGAAACGGCTGCAGCCGCTCTGGGTCGCGCGCAAAGACATGCATGGGCACATCCGGGCTCTCGCTCGACAGCACGGGCGGCTGGTGGTCGCCCATCACCCAGACCAAGGCATCATCCGGCGCATCCGCCCGAATGTAGTCGCGTAGCAATCGCCAGTTGTGGGCGATGGTTCGGAAGTAGCGCAGGTGCGGGGCTTGCTGAAAGATGAACCGATTCGAGAGGCTGTCGGGCACAAGCTCGGGGCGGTCCTCGCGCTGATGCTGCCGGATCCACCGGCGGTCGCCGCCTGCACTTACGCCGGGACCTTCGTTGAAGACGCGCCAGTCGTCGACGTACGGAATGAGGCCATGCTTCCAGAGCGCATGCGAGTCGACCATCGAGAAGAAGAGGAAGAACGGGTCGTTGCCTTTTAGGGCCTGCTCGTGGGCGTAGTAGAGGCTGTACTGGTCGGGCACAATGCCCCAGCCGTAGCGTGGGCCCTCATAGTTCAAGTCGTTCAGGTAGAACATCCGGTCGAAGTCGTACGGATCGGAGAGCGGAAGGCCCGGGCGCGCCCGGTTGGGGGGTTTGAGGCCGACGGTGTGGTAGCCTTGCGCCTGCAGCGTGCGGACCATCGAGGGATAGGTTGAGTGACGCACGAGGCGGTCGTTCAGCAGCTGCCGGTGGATGCGCACGCCGCTGAGCAGGGTGGCATGCGAGAGCCAGGAGCGTCCGCCGCGAATAGGCGCGGGGCCCACGGCCGTAGCCATATGCCAGCCATCACTGCGGAGCGCGGTCTCTACGCTGTCGATGAGTGCGGCGTACGGCGCCTTAAGCTCAGGATGCGTAGAGAGCACCTGTCCGTACGACTCCACCAAGAACCAGTAGATGGAGGGACGCTCCTGCAGTTCGAGCTCGGCATAGGTGTGATACGTAGAGTCGGTGCGGCCCTGGTCGAGGGTGCTCACCAGGGTGTGGAGCGCACGCGAGGCGTCGAGGTTGGCATGGATCTGCGTGGTAAGGGTGCGCAGGCGCTCATCGTCGCGGATTTCGCGATAGGCGCGGTGCTCTACGCCCCACTCTTCGGCAGGCGCATGCCAGAGGATGTACGGCCAGGCCATTAGATGCAGAGCCAGCAGCAGCGCCCAAGTGGATCGCAGGTGCCCAGCCTCCTGAAACGCGCGCATCAGGCGCGGCATCATGGCAATCATGCCCGCTGCAGCAGCAAGCGCGGCTCCGCCCAGCACCGCACGCTCGGGACTGGCCAGTTCGGGGATGAGGTACAGCGCATCCACCACAAACCGAATGTCTTCGTAAAGCACGCCATGCCGCTGAAACGCCGTGTACACCATCGCATCGTACCAGGCATAAGCCCAGTACGTGAAGCCTATGGCTACCCCCAAACCAAGGACCCATCGCTTGGCAGGCAGGTAGACGGTGGCGGCAAGCAGCGTGGCCAGCACGAGGGCCTCGGGGGCCCATGGAGCAAACGGCGAGATCGGAATCGGTGTGAGGTGGGCAGGCAGCATCAGCAGGCCCGACAGCACCATGATCGCCGCTGCAAAGGGCACAAAGAGGGGCGATGGCGCAGAGTGGGGAAGAAGGCGACGCAAGCAGATTAAAGCCGATTACTGGCAGAAAGCACGAGAGTCGTTAGGATGCGAGCGGGTAAATGCACAAAGAGCGCGTGTTCGCATCCCCCAGACGAATCCAAAAACGAGGCCCGCCCTCAGTAGAAGGCAGGCCTCGTGTTGCGTAGCTGTACGTGAGCTGCGCGCGGGAGTTACGCCGCCTGCGCGAGCTGCTTGTCGAGCCGTTTGGTAAGCTCCGACTTCGGCACCGCACCCAGCACTTGGTCAACCACCTCGCCGTTGTGAAAGACGAGCAGCGTGGGAATAGAGCGTACGCCGTACTCCTGGGCCGTCTTCGGGTTGTTGTCGACGTTGAGCTTGCCTACCTTGGCACGACCCTCGTATTCCTCAGCAACCGCGTTAACGGTCGGAGCAATTTGGCGGCACGGGCCGCACCAGGGCGCCCAAAAATCAACCAGCACGGGCTGGTCGGCGTTGAGGACATCGTCCTCAAAAGTACTGTCGGAAAGTTCGAGGGTAGATTCGGCCATGGTAATACGTTCGGTTGTGAAACAAATGCTCTTGTTATTCGGGCACCGCGGTGCGTCGTTCCCGGCACCATGCAGTGGGTGCCACAGGTGCCGCTATCGTAACACCCCAATGTGTGAAGCGTTCATGCCCGCCGCCACTACGCGTTAACAGAAAAAATCTGAGCAGGCTTTCACAGATCAGTCAGTCATATGAGCAGCAATGACCGCGCCATCATCGCCCTTACGTCATTGGGGCATGGGATGGTGCACACCTACGAGCTGTCCATTCCCATTTTGATGACATTGTGGCTCACTGAGTTTGGCGCCTCAACGGCGTTGCTTGGGGCGCTCGTTTCCGTAGGGTATGGGCTGTACGGTGTGGGGGCACTGCCTGCAGGCATTTTGGCGGATCGCTGGGGTTCGCGCCGCCTCATCGTGGTCTGTCTTGCAGGTATGAGCGCATCGTTCTTGATGCTCAGCCTGGCACCGGGGCTTTGGGCGATTGGGGCAGCGCTGGTGCTGTGGGGACTGGCGGCCAGCATCTATCACCCGGCCGGACTTACGCTTATCTCGCGTGGGGTCGTACAGCGCGGTAAAGGGTTGGCATTACACGGTATGGCAGGAAATGCAGGTATTGCACTCGGGCCCTTCTGCACGGCGCTGCTTCTGCTGGTTGTCGACTGGCGCGTGGTGGCGGCCTGCCTGGCGCTGCCTGCGTTAGCCGCTACGGTCTACGCTGCACAAGCCTCTTTCAACGAAACCGCTGCCGATGCCCAGGCAGCAACCAATGCACAAAGCCCGGCGGCTCCGGCCTCGGCCACTCAACTGTGGACGCATACACGCGTGCTGTTTGCGTCGGGATTTGCCGTGGTGTTTGGTATTGTCATTCTGTCGGGTCTCTACTACCGCGGTATCCTGACGTTCTTGCCGAACCTGCTCAAAGATGTGTTTGTGATCGATGGGGCGATGGACCTGGATCCCAGCCGCTATGTTTATGCGGCGCTGCTCATGGTCGGCATGGCCGGGCAATACGTGGGGGGCTGGCTCACCGATCAAGGGCGCACCGAGTGGGCGCTTGCAAGCGGGTTTGTGCTGCTGGCGGGGCTGGGCCTGGCGTTCTGGCCGCTGGTACAGATGGGGACGGCTCCGCTCTTGGCTGTGAGCGCGGTGCTGGGCGTGGCGCTTTTCATGGTGCAGCCGCTGTACCAGGCTATGGTTGCCGAGTACACCCCCCCTGAAGCACGCGGACTCTCGTACGGATTCACCTATCTGGGGGTGTTTGGCGTGGGCGCCCTTGGGGCCGGCATTGCAGGCAGCATCCTGTACTGGTCAACCCCGCCCGTGCTTTTTGCCGTGCTGGCTGGATTTGCGGGCCTCGGCGCAGCAGGCAGCGCCTATCTGGCCTACCAACGCCGCCATACGATGGCAACGTGATGCTGTTATGCCGCATTAATCTGTAGGTAGTGCACAGACGTTAAGTGATTGCCCTCTCAATAATAATCTTTCATAGGGCGAACGGTCCTCCGTTCGCCTCCGCCGGAGACGTCCGCGCCGGGTGACGCTCCCCGTCTCCGGCTACTGGCATGTTTGCTCCATCACGTAGCGTTGAACCGCTACCAATCTGCAAAAGCTACAACGATTGATGGGAAGCGAAATCGGCCCTCATACCCTGCAAAACCACCTCTTGTAAATAACGGATATCCAAAATAAGCGTCGATTCGGCATTGTGGATAACTTTCTGAATCCCATGTGCAGCCTGTGTACAACCTGTGGATAACTTTTGGGCGATTGTGGATAACTGTGTTCAATTCGCTCCGTATCTTCAAATCACTTCCTGAAACCCGCTTAGCTCGGCCTCAGGCCGGTTTTAGTGTCGAGAGGCTTAATGTCTGTTATGCGTTACGAGCCATAAACGGGTGTGGATAGCCTGTGGATAACTTTATCGCTCCTGAAGCCGGGTCCAACTGCAAGCCTCGTTTTATATCCGTTATTTTTAATAACGTATGGCGATAGGCTCGTCCATATCGTGCGGTTGGTCCTTAGTACATCGCTTCGGAGCGAGCCTGCGCGCGGTGCTCGTTCATGTAGTGGACCATGCGGGGCGCGTAGTCACGTAGCGAGGGACACGTGATGCCGCTGCCCTGAAGGGCCTTCTCAATCCGCGTGGTATCGTAGTGCACTTCGTGGTCGAAGTAGTCGATCATCTCGGGGGCGATGCCCAGATAGCGCCCCACGTTGGTGCCCATGAGTGTGCGTGCTACAGTAGGAGGCACAGGCACATACGCGACATGCATGTTGAGCTGCTGCACGAACGTCTCTATGATCTCTTGCGTGGAGAGCGGGTTGGGGTCGGTGAGGTGAAACGTGGTGCTGTTGTGCTCAGGCTGTTGCAGAAGATACGCCATCGCATCCACCACATAATCGACTGGGGTTAGGTGCACCGGGGCGGTACCATCGCCGATACGCGTCATGAGCGTGTAGCGCGGGAGGCGTTGTAGCGCCTGCAGAATAAAATAGGGACCGTCGAACTTGTCGGTGGCCCCGGTCTCCGAATCCCCCACAACAATACCCGGACGAAAGACCATGGTAGGAATATGCGACATCTGCTGCTTCACCAGCATTTCGGCATGGTATTTCGTTTCCTCATAGAAATTCTTAAAGCCCGCGTTGTGCGTTAAATCGGTCTCGTAGACGCGTCCGGTGCGTTTTCCGGACACGTAGGCGGTGCTCACGTAGCCAAACGTTTGCAACTGCGGCGCCAGGGCCATAAGATCAAGCACATGCTGCGTGCCGGTTACGTTAATGCGCCAGCCAATGTCGCGCGGAATCGTGAGGTCGTAGACCGCGGCCAGATGCACAGCGTGGGTCATCGACTCGGCCACAGTACCGTACGCATCGCCCAGTCCCAGATTGGGTTTGGTGATGTCGCCCGCATGCACGGTGGCGCGCTCGGTGAGCCCCAGCCGGTTGAGAGCGGCATGGGCGTCGGGAACGAACTTCGGCTGCACGAGCAGATGGAACGAGAGTGATGGGTTCTGCTGCGCCAGCGTGTCAACAAGGCGGGTACCCAGGAATCCCGGAAAGCCAGTCAGGAAAAGCATGAGACGAAGCGGTGTGCAGTGAGTAAAATACGAAGTTGCCTCTGTGTGCTACTCGGCTGTGCTGCGTTGCATATCAACTGTAGTGCTGCAAGCGGAGCACATGCTTAAAGGTGGCACGATAGTGAACCCGTGGTCGTGTTTTCGGTTCATCATGAATCCACACCAACTTATACCTATGCGGAGCGCCCTCTCCGTGCACAGCGTGCGATGCGTTCTCAGCCACGATCTAACCAACCTATCGTTCTATGAACTCCTCTTCGCAGACGGCGTCGGCCTCGGGGACTGCCTCTGCTTCGGGAGAGGCTACGGCGGCATCGCAGGGAGAGGCGCAGGCATCGACCTCCACGAATGGGCAGATGCAGGGGGAAGAAATGGGTACCGTTTCGGGCCCTACGTATGGCGGGGCTACGTCGGGAGCTGCTACCTCAGAGGCCGATCATCGCTCGCCGCTGGCCGACTTTGATCCGCTGGCGCCCTATCGAGGGGCAGTGCGACGCTTCTTTGTGGTGTACCGGCATGTGATGGGGCTGCTCATGGGCGGGCACATTGCCTATGTGCGCTCGCTGCCCAACGTGCAAACACGCGGCATGCGCTCGATCGGCAAACGCATGGTGGCATGGATCTTTCGTCCGTTTGTAGATCGTTCGCTACGCGATCTGCCCTTTCCGGTGCAGCTGCGCAAGCGGCTGGAGATTCTGGGGCCGACCTTTACAAAGCTGGGTCAGATTCTGGCGATTCGCGAAGATCTGCTTCCGCCCGCCATTACGCGCGAGTTGGAAAGCCTGATGGACCACCTGCCGCCGGTGCCGTTCGTGCAGGTGAAAGACATCATCGAGCGTGATCTGGGTGCGCCGACCGAGGAGCTGTTTGCGACACTGAGTAGCGAACCGCTCGGCTCGGCCTCCATTGCGCAGGCGCATCGGGCGACCACCGTAGATGGGGACGATGTCGTCATTAAGGTGATTAAGCCGGGGATCCGCGAAATCATCAACTCGGATCTGAAGCTGCTGGAGTTTTTTGGCATCTTCCTGAACTGGATCATCCCGGAGTACCGGCCTCGGCAGATTATCGAGGAGTTCAGCGAGTACACGAAGCGCGAGGTCGATTACTCGTTCGAGGCCACCAACGCCGAGGTGTTCGCGGCCAACTTCAGCGATATGCCCGATGTGGTATTTCCCACGATCTACCGCGAGCTGAGCTCTGACGATGTCCTCACCATGCAGTTCATCGACGGCATTCGTCCGGGTTCGGCCGCCTCGATGCAGCTCTCCGAGGATGAGCGCGAGCGCGTGATTGACCTGGGCTCGGCGGCGATCATCCGCATGCTGTACAAAGACGGATTCTTCCATGCCGACCTGCATGCGGGCAACCTCAAGATCATCGAGGGCGGCCCCGATGAGCCGATCAAAGTTGGATTTATCGACATGGGCATGGTCGGGCGGTTCAGTCCGCAGGTAAAGCGGCGCCTGCTCTACTACTTTTACGCGCTCGTGCGGGGCGATGTGGAGAACGTAGCCCGCTACCTGCTCGATATTGCGCGCATTGGCGAAGGCGGCGATCCGCAGGGCTTTCGGCGGGCAGTGTCGGATCTGTCGCGCTACTTTGCACGGCAGGGCCAGACGGGCAACATCAGCATTGCCCAGCTTATTCTGGAGTCGCTCAGTCTGGGGGGACGTTACCGCGTGTTCTTCCCCGTAGAAATGACGCTGATGGTGAAGGCGCTGGTTACGTTTGAGGGGGTGGGCCGTACCATGAAGCCTGACCTGGATGTGGTGGCGGTGTCGCAGCGCCATGTGCGCAGCATCTTCCGTGAGCGCTTCGACCCCCGCACGCTGGGCACTGAGCTGCTGAGCAACGCACCCGAGTTCATCGACACCATTGTGCAGTTGCCCCGGCTCATGAGTTCGGGATCCGCCTACGTTGAGGAACGACTCAACGACCGCACGCCCACCGGCGACCCGTTCCCGGGGCTGCGAGGCAGTATTTTGGCAGGAGCCTGCATCATTGGCGGGGCCCTCGGGGTGGTACAGGGCGGACCCGTCTGGCTCTGGCTGCCGCTGTTTGCGATTGGGTTTCTGCTCGCGTTGTTCAAGACCTGATGCGCGTACAGGCTTTGCTCTCTCATTCATTACCGGCCTCTGGTCGGTCTCCGTATGGCTGCTGAATCCGACTTTACGATCGACGTGACGCTGGATCCGAAAGATCTGGAGGAGCTCTTCGAGCCGTTCGACCCGTGGCGACATGAGGCCCAGATGCCGTCGGGGCCTGCGCCCAATCTGAAGCGTACCCACACGCGGCACGATCCCATCGACTGGGATTATCTGTATAGCCTCATTGACGGCTTCATGGGCGACGTCATGGACCGCTATTTCCGGGCTAAGCTCGTCGGGCACGAGAAGCTGCCCGACGACGGACCGCTCATCCTGGCGCCCAACCACAGTGGCAATGCCTTCCCCCATGATGCCATTGTGCTGGATGCTGCGCTCTGGCGGGCGTCGGGATACACCCGGGCGGGCAAATTCCGCAGCGTGTACACGCCCCAGTTGGCGGCCACCTGGTGGATGCGCCCATTCGATCTCGATAACTGGTGGCGGCGCGGCGGCGGCGTGGATATGACGTTTACCAACTACGATAAGCTGCTGGAGCGCGGCGATCGGGTCATCTACTACCCAGAGGGCGTGCCCGGCATCGGCAAAGGATTCACGCGGCGCTACCAGCTGCAGCACTTCCATTCCAGCTTCGTCGTGCTGGCGGCTAAGCACGATGCACCGGTGTATCCGGTCAGCGTAGTGAATGCCGAGTGGGTCAACCCCACCAGCGTCACGTTCGAGTCGATGGACAAGCTCTTTCGGAAGGTGTTGGGCATCCCCTTTCTGCCGCTTCCCATTGCACCGCTGGCCCTCCTCTTTCCGTTTATCTTCTACCTGGCGTTTCCGTGCCAGATGACGTTCGTGGTGCAGCGCCCCGTAAACGTGCGCCAGATGCTCCGCGAAGAGGGTTGCACCGATGTATCTGCCCCCAGCCGCGACATGGTGCTGCGCGTGGCCGAGCGGATTCAGGAGCGGGCCCAGCACGACCTGAACACAGCGGTCGAGGAGTACGGAGACAAGCCCTACGACTGGGAGAGCCTCAAGCGTGAGATGAATGCCATCAAGGGCAAGAGGCTGCGGACCACGCCACTGGGCTGGCCGCTGTCGTTCGTTACGCACGACCGCGATCGCAAGCGTCCCCCCGCCAAGAACTGGTTACACAAAATCGTGCGCGACCTCGACATTGCCGCGTGGTACATGCCGTTTGGGTGGTTCTTGATTGCGCTGATTCGCAAGCTGCGCAAGCCGCCCTACGGCTACCGCGGCCTTAGTGAAGACGAAAAGCGCCGCACGCAGGGCTCCTACCGCTGGTCGCTCGACGACCAGCCGCTGCCTCCACGCCCCACGGGCGACAGCACGCCCAGCGAAGCGCCGTGAGTGCAGGCTCTAAGGCGCTGCCGTCATCGAATATAATGCGGGGTAGAGCCCCTACATGGGTTGCGTAACGAGGCAGAGCCCCGCGACGAGATGATGTGGTGCGCCACAACTGCGTATGTCTTCCCTGCAATGCTGCAACCGGATTTGGCATCACCCGGTGCCGTTTTGGAATCCCCTGAGGCGAACGGTCTCCCGTTCGCCCGTACCAAGGGCCTCTGCCTGTAACGCCCCGGCGGACACATGTGTATCAACGCTTTCGCGGTTCTTGCAAACTGGGGGTTCGCATGCTGCGCCGGGGACTACGCCAGCCCCACGCGCTCAAAGATGAGGTCCACGTTGCGCACGTGGTAGCTGGGGTCGAAGACCTCGTCGATGGCGTCTACCGACAGATGCTCAGTGATCGCATCGGCCTCGCGTACAATGTTGTGGAAGGCGCGCTGCTCCTTCCAGGCCTGCATGGCCAGAGGCTGCACGCGGTCGTAGGCATCCTCGCGCGAGAGGCCCGCGTCGATCAGTTTCAGCATGAGGCGCTGGCTGTTGTAGAGGCCGTAGGTCCGCTCCATGTTATCGCGCATCGTATCCGGATACACCGTCAGGCGCTCGATAATGCCCGCCATGCGGCGCAGTGCGTAATGCACAATCGTGGTGGCATCGGGCAGCACCACGCGCTCGACCGACGAGTGCGAGATGTCGCGCTCGTGCCACAGCGCCACGTTTTCGTACTCGCTCACCATATAGCCGCGCAGCAGGCGCGCGCAGCCCGTCAGGTTCTCCGAGCCTACCGGATTCCGCTTGTGGGGCATCGCCGATGAGCCTTTCTGGCCGGATCCAAACGACTCCTCGACCTCGCGCACCTCGCTGCGCTGCAAGTGGCGAATCTCGACTGCGATTTTTTCGATTGTAGCCCCAATACCGGCGAGCACACTGAGGTAATTCGCATGCCGATCGCGCGAGAGGATCTGTGTAGAGATGGGAGCGGGGCGCAGTCCGAGCCGTTCGCACGTGAGGCGCTCCACCTCGGGGGGAATGTGCGCGAAGGTGCCCACTGCGCCCGAGAGCTTGCCCACGCGCATCTCCTCGGCAGCCTGGTCGAAGCGCTCGCGCTGGCGATTTAGTTCGTCGTAGAAACGAGCCAGCTTCAGCCCAAACGTGGTGGGCTCGGCATGCACGCCGTGGGTGCGCCCCATGGTAAGCGTGTGCTTATGCTCATGGGCGCGCTCGGCAAGCTGGTCGATGAGCGCATCAAGCTGGGTGCGGATGAGACGGTTGGCCTTGCGCATGCGGACCATGTACGCCGTGTCAACCACGTCGGTCGAGGTCAGGCCATAGTGCACCCACTTCTTTTCGGGGCCGAGCGTCTCGCTGACCGCCCGCGTGAAAGCCACCACATCGTGCTTGGTCTCCTGCTCAATTTCGCGGATGCGTTCGACATCAAACGATGCATTTTCGTAGAGCTTCTCGACATCCGCAGGCGGAATCGCACCGATTTCGCTCCACGCCCAGCAGGCAGCCAGCTCCACATCGAGCCATGATTGAAACTGCTGTTCGGCATTCCAGAGGCGGCCCATTTCGGGGCGGGTATAACGGTCGATCATAGCAAACAAGTGGCGTAAGGGAGGCGAAGCAGTGCATCCCAACATACAAGTCGCATCGGGTCGAATGCTACCGGCAGACGCGAAATCGACCCGGTTGATGCATAGCTTTCACACAGGACGCATCATTGCCCAGCCGGCATTCTTTGCACAGCCGTGCGCACAGCGGGCAGGTTCCCCGCTTTTGAAGCAACAAATTAGAGGCATAATGCCATTTGTGATGATTCGAGTAAATTGTAATGAATGGTTTACATAGTGTAACATACCTGTTAACGTAGGATCAACATCTGTTGATGAAAGCGTGAGGCCGCCCCACCAATCGGGACTTGCGCATGTTGTTTTCATGGCGGATGGGTCGTTTTTTCTTTTGCGTAAGCAAGCCTTCACCCATGAACACCCACCCCCTATATCGTAATCTTCTACTTGGAGCGGTGCTTGCCGCTTCTCTCGTTTGGACCGGATGTGACAACTCCTCACCCAGTTCGGTTGAGGACGACGGGCGTGAGTCTGCTCCTGTGAGCATGAGTACAACGCCCCCTGCGGATGCGCCATCTGCTACCGAACTGCCCACTGAACAGGTAAGCACTCCTATTGACGGGCAGTTTATCATCGTGTACGAAGAGGGAGCCGTCACGGCGAAGAGCGAGGCCGATCGCGTAGCTCGTGCCGAGGCGCTGCTCAGCGCGAAGTCGTCGAGCAACGCCGAAGTGCGGAGCACCTATGGCCACGCGCTAAGCGGTTTCTCGGCCACCAATGTCACAGAAGCCGAAGCCGAAGCGCTCGCCGCCCACCCCGATGTGGCCTTTGTAGAGCAAGATCAGACGGTACACGCTGTTGATACACAGACAAACGCGCCATGGGGACTCGATCGCGTAGATCAGCGCTCAGGTCGCGATGGCGACTACACGTACAACGCCACCGGAAGCGGCGTAAATGCGTACATCCTCGACACTGGCATCAACACCAGCCATAACGACTTTGGCGGACGCGCCGTAGCGGCCTTCGATGCTTTCAACGATGGGCAGAACGGCCAGGACTGCAACGGGCACGGCACCCACGTAGCCGGTACTGTAGGCGGTAGCACATATGGCATCGCCAAAGCCTCAACGCTGTATGCTGTGCGCGTACTCGACTGCAGCGGCGGCGGCACCATGAGCGGTGTGGTCGACGGTGTGGACTGGGTTGCAGCCAACCATCAGCCCCCGGCCGTGGCCAACATGAGCCTGGGCGGCGGTGCCAGTACGGCGCTCGATAACGCGGTTTCCAACGCCGTAAGCGATGGCATCCTCGTTGTTGCCGCAGCCGGTAACGAAAACACCGACGCCTGCACGAAGTCGCCTGCTCGGGTGAGCAGCGCTCTTACTGTAGGATCGACCACCTCGTCGGATCAGCGCTCCAGCTTCTCGAACTATGGGTCGTGCGTTGACATCTGGGCCCCGGGCTCCGACATTCCCTCGGCCTGGTACACCAGCAACACGGCGGTGAACACCATCAGCGGTACCTCGATGGCCGCGCCCCACGCTGCCGGTGTAGCTGCGCTCTACCTCCAGTCCAACAGCAGCGCGTCCCCGTCCGACGTGTTCTCGGGACTCACGAACACGGCCACCTCAGGCGCCCTTTCGGGCATTGGAAGCTCGCCGAACCTCTTGCTGTACAGCGGCCTTGACGGCGGCGGCAACGATGGCGGTGGTAACGACGGGGGCGGCAACGACGGCGGCGATGACGGTGGCAGCGGCGACACGCCCTGCTCCTCGTGCTCCACGTTTAGCGGCTCGCTGAGCGGATCGGGCGACACCGCCAACGAACCCGACGGCTCCTACTACGCAGGCGACGGTTCGGAGACGGCCTACCTCGAAGGACCCAGCAGCGCCGACTTCGACCTGTACCTCTACCGCTGGAATGGCTGGAACTGGAGTCAGGTCGACTCCTCGACTTCAGCAAGCTCCAGCGAATCCATCGACTACAGCGGATCCTCGGGCTACTACCTGTGGGTTGTTGAGTCGTATAGCGGAAGCGGAAGCTACACGCTGTACATCGAGTAACCCGCCTCAACGAGTACGCCGTACGGCTTGCTCATGTAGACCCTGTGCTGCGCCGGGCGCCCTTTGGGGCGTTCGGCGCAGTGTTGTTTGGGGGCAGACTGCCAGGAGGCATGAGGGGGGGCGCCCTTGTGCTGCGTCGGTCTGGGACCGTGTGCCCCGGTGTAGTGCGCTGCCATAACGCCCACTATTTCATCAGGACGGCCCAGTATACCCATGTCATCAGAACAAACTGCATAGGAATGCGGAGCCAGAGCATCCAGCCAGGCAACTCCGAAAACCGTCCGTCAGGGTCGCGGGCCATGTACGTGTGCACGGGCAGAAACGCGACGAGCATAGCAATGAGCCCCCATCCGGCATAGACCTGCGTGCTGGGCACGAGCACGCCCACACCTCCGGCAATCTCAAAGACGCCGCTGGCGTAGACCAACAGGCGCGGTGCAGGCAGATACGAGGGCACGATGCGCGTAAAGATGCTCGGTTTTATAAAATGCGCTACGCCTGCGGCTATGAACATCGCTGCGATGGCGTAAAGCGAAACGGTTTGCATGATACTGAACGTTGCTGTCGAAAAAAGAAGATCGGTAGTGGATAGACGTTAAGTGAGGGCTCTCCCGATAAAACCTTTCCGGAGACGTCCGCGGGGGGCGCTTTCAGCACCGATAGCATTCGGTGCACGTTCGCCAGCTACAGGCCCACTCCTTCCATCACGTAGCATTGAACCGCTATCAGAAGATCCGGTACTGCATCGAATGCATGGAGACGTGTAACTTTCCCGTGGCCTTACATTATAACAACGCACTGACCTTGTAACTACAAATAGAGCAATCTATAATGGATACCAACGTAGGAACAATGGACCGCATGCTTCGCATCGGAAGTGCGTTGACAGTGGCGGGCCTGTACGCAGGCGGCGTGATTAGTGGCCCGTGGGCTGTAGGGCTGGGCGTAGTAAGCGGCATGCTGCTGCTCACGGGAGCGGTGAGCTTCTGTCCGCTGTATCGCCTCATCGGCGTATCCACGTGTCCGGTAGACCCCACTGCGTAAGCCTTCGCATCCCACATACAAAACAGGTACGTCTCTGTGCATCTGCTTCTGATAGGCGGCGGCCACGCCAGTGTGGCTCTGTTTGAACGCGCCACCGCCTGGCGCAAGCGCGGCATCGACATCACAATGGTCTCCGATCATCCGCATCTGTACTACTCGGGCATGGTGCCTGAGCATCTGGGTGGGGTGTACAGCGACAACGAGGTACGCATTGACCTGAAAGGGTGGTGCCAGCACACCGGCATTACGTGGCATCGAGGCCGCGTGGTACGCATGGACCCCACCGCGCGCACGGCCACGACGGCCTATGGCACGACGCTGCCGTACGACGTAGCGGTTGTTGATATCGGCGCGTCGAACCCTACTCCGCCCGAGGGAACCGCGCAGATCACGGGTACCAAGCCCATGCACCAGATTGCACGGCTGGAGGCCTGGCTGGATACGCTGCCTGAGCGTACGTCGCAGCAGCATCTGGTTATTGCTGGCGGCGGGGCCGCAGGCACCGAACTGGCACTGAACATGCAGGCCCGCATCCGCCGCACCGCACCTCGCAGATGCACAGTCACCGTAGTTGAACCCGCCAACCGGCTGATCCCGTCGTTCCCCAAGGGGGCCAGCCAGCGCGTGGCCGACCTGTTTGCCCAGCAGGGCGGGCGTCTGTACACCGGGGCGCGCGTGCAGCATCGCCCCCCCAATCGCGTGGTGCTCGACAACGGCACACGCCTGCCCTGCACACAGCTCGTGTGGGCCACCGGGTCGGTCGGTCCGCCGCTCTGGCAGCGTACGCCGTTTTCGTGTACCGACCAGGGCTTCGTGAAGGTGATCGACTCGCTGCAGATTCCCTCGGCGCCGCGCGTGTTCGCTGCCGGAGACTGCGCCGCCGTCGACGGATACTCCGGCCTGCCCCGCATCGGCGTCCATGCCGTAAAGCAAGGACCGCTCTTGGCCGAGAACGTAGACCGCATGCTCAAGCACCTGCGCAACGGAAACCCGCCCGAGCGGGCCTATCACAGCGCCGGGCTGCGCGCCTTCAAACCGTACTCGGTCGCGCCGCTCATCCTATCCACCGGTACCGCACAGGGCCTATGGCGTGCGGGGCCAGTCTGGTGGATGCGTCCGGCAGCGCTTCGGATGAAGCATCTCATTGACCTCCGCTGGATGAACCGCTACTGCCTTCCCCACCAGTCCACCTGGTCGTCTTTAAGAGCCGCACACGCCCGCTCGGCACAGCACCCGGCATAGCGGCGTAAGCGGGCCCAATGCACACCGTGCTGCGCCGGACTCCCTCTTTGTGCCTTCTTGTGCCAATGCGTCTCCTTCTCGTTGAAGACGACGATCAGATCGCTGACTTCGTCACACAGGGCCTGCAGGAAGCGGGTTACACAGTAGACCACACCGCCGATGGCGAGGAAGGCTATCGCTATGCGCTGAATGAATCATACGCCGCCGCCATCATCGACCTGATGCTGCCGCGCCGCGACGGGCTCGACATCATCCAGAACCTGCGCAAGCGCGGAGTGGATACTCCGGTGCTCATCTTAAGCGCCAAGCGCTCAACCAACGAGCGGGTCGAAGGCTTGCGCGCTGGGGGCGACGACTATCTCACCAAGCCGTTCGCGTTCACCGAGCTGTTGGCTCGTGTTCGCGCACTCATTCGGCGTGCCTCTGGACACGCGGAGTCGACCAAGTTAGCGGTCGGACCGCTCACCATGAATCTGCTCGACCGCACCGTAACACGCGCCTCTGAGCCCATTGACCTGCAGCCGCGCGAGTTTGCCCTGCTGGAACTGCTCATGCGGAACCAGGGGCAGGTCGTCTCCAAAACAATGATCCTGGAGCACGTATGGGATTTCAACTTCACGCCGCAGACCAACGTGGTCGAGGTGCTGGTGCACCGGCTCCGCAGTAGCATCGACAAGCCCTTCGATCAGACGCTCATTCATACCGTACGCGGTGCTGGCTATGTTCTTCGAATCAACGAGTAGTGCGTCGTTGGCCCAGGCATCGAGCGGGTCGTTTTGGACGCGCTATCCGCTTGGGTGGCGCCTGGTGGCCGGCTATGCGGTGTTGTTCATCGGGAGCGTGGTTGTGCTGGGAGCCCTGGCATATGGGCTCCTCATCTATTTCTTGCAGCAGCCCGACCGCGCGTTTATGGAGACGCAGGCGCGTCAACTGGTCGCCACCTACGAGGACGGCGGTCCGCAGGCGCTACGCCGCATGCTGGAACGAAATGCATCCGACGAGCAGGTTCAGGAGCTGGTCGTGCGTCTCACCAACGACCAGGGCGACACCTTCTTCCTGCATAACCCCGACAACTGGCAGGCGCCCGACTTAGATCGCCTGGCCGCGGCGAATCCGCCCGATACTGCGTCATGGATTCCGCTCGGTGCCGCGCAAGATCAGGACCCGATCGAAGCCTTTGCCCTGCGCATTGCCCCCGACCGCATCCTCCAAGTGGGCATGGATGCGCCGCTCAGCGACGAGATTCTGCGCTCCATGAAGTGGGTGTTTCTGGTCAGTGCGCTCCCCGTGCTACTTATTGCCCTGATTGGCGGGATGCTGCTGGCCCACCGCGCGCTGCGTCCGCTGCGCACCGTGGTGCACACGTTTGAGACGATCATTGAAACTGGAGACGTCGGAAAGCGCGCACCGGTGCCTGAGGTGCAAGGCGAGTTTGCGCAGCTGGCTCACCTGTTCAACCAGATGCTCGACCGCATTGAGCGCCTGGTCGAGGGCATGCGCACCACGCTCGACAACGTAGCCCACGACCTGCGTACGCCCATGACGCGGCTGCGCGGGCAGGCCGAACTCGCCGTACGCAGCGACGCGGCCTCCGAAGAGGAGCTCCGCGATGCCCTGGCCGACACCTTAAACGCCTCGGATGCGGTGCTCGACGTGCTGGAAACCATCTTGAACGTAGCCGAGATGGAAACCGGCACGGTGTCGCTGCAGCGCTCGCATATCGCCGTGGGCGACCTCGCCGCCACCGTTGTAGATGCGTATCAATTCGTGGCCGATGAGAAAGACATTATGCTCACCACAGATATCCCCCAAACGCTTCTGGTTCAGGTGGATGCAGGGCGCATGCGGCAGGCGCTGGCTAATCTGCTCGACAACGCAGTGAAGTACACGCCTCAGGGCGGATGCGTGACCGTGCAGGCCACGGCCCTACCTAACAACGATACCTACGCCGCACGTCTTACCGTGCGCGACACCGGAATTGGGATTCCAGCGCATGAGCAATCGCGCATCTGGGACCGGCTGTACCGGGGCGACCAGAGCCGCACCGAGCGCGGGCTGGGGCTGGGGTTGAGTCTGGTCCAGGCCATCGTGCAAGCCCACGAGGGACGCGTTGAGGTGGAAAGCGCGACGAACGAAGGAACCGCCATTCACATCTGGCTGCCGTAACGCAGCTGCCAAAGCGGCACGGCTGTCACATCTCCTGAAATATCGCCCAACCTTACAAAACTGTAAGCGGGCGGTAAGCTGCCTGTAAGGAACCGGTCGTATAGGGGAATGCAATAAAGACATGCTTCTGAACCGACATCCCGTACGATTATGCGTATATTCTCGCTTGTTTTCGGCATTTTGGTACTGGCCATTATGCAGGCAGCACCTGCCCACGCCCAGTTCGAAGGGCCCGGCGCTCAAAGTCAGCTGACGACGGTAGCGGTCGTTGCCGATCAGGCCAACGACGACCAAACCGTGCAGCTTGAAGGATCAATCATCGAGCAAGTGGGCGATGAAAAGTATATCTTCGCCGACGACACGGGCGAGATTCGCGTTGAGATCGATGATGAGCTCTTCCGCAGCCAGCGCATCACGCCCGACATGACCGTTTCGATCTACGGCGAGGTGGAAAAAGACTTCATGCGAAGCCCAGAGATTGATGTGGAAGAGCTTTCTATCGTGGAGGAGTAAACCTGTGTCCGGGCTCGTCGTCTCTTCCTCACGCAAATCGCCATGCGCATGCAGAACGCCTTTTCTGAAAACCAATTGCTTTCTCCTATTACAGCAGCAGTCGGGCTGCTGACATCACTCCTTCTTCTGGGGGGAATGCCCGGTGCCGCTGAGGCACAGTCGGCGCCCGACAGCACGCACGTGCCCACCATCGGCGTACTGGTACAGGCCTCGGCCCATGCCGAAAGCCATCCTACGCTCTACACCGACGGTTTTAGCGTAGACCGGGCCCGTTTTGCCGTGTCGGGCGCCCCGGTGGACAGGGTGAGCTACGAGTTGGAGGGCGACTTTGTGGATGACCTCATCGTCACCGACGCCCATGTCGATCTGCAACTAAGCCCGCGCTGGATGCTGCGGGGCGGGCAGTTTCGCCCAGCATTCAGCTACGGACAGCTGGTTTCGTCGTCGGCGACGCCGTTTGTGCTGCGCGCCCGTGGGGTGCGCGCGCTGGGCGTAAGTCGCACGCCTGGCGCTGCGGTGTCGTATCAGTCGCGCAGTGCATGGCGCGTGCAGGCCGGGGTGTTCAACGGGGCGCGCCTGGGAGGCTCGTCCACACGTCCCGAGCCGCCGGTGCAGTCCACTGCTGAGGAGCAGCTGCTCTACGTAGGGCGGCTGGCATGGGCGCCCGAGTGGGATACAGGGCGTGTTGCGGTCGGGGCCGGCGTGGCCCACGATCCGGCAGGCGCGGGAGCACAGAGCGCGCCAAGCACGCGCTACAGCGGCAATGTGCATATTCAGCACCGTGCGGTTGGCTTTACCGTAGAGGCCCTGACGCGCACCAAGGCAGCACCGGGCACAATTGAGACCGGCGCGTACGCCACAGGCACGTACCAGGTCGCATCCGCCCACACGCTCCGTGCGCGAACCGACTGGGTGCGCTACAACGGACCCGCTCCCCAGGCTCCCACGCAACTGGGCGTTGGCTACACGTACCAGCCGACCTCCTACCTGCGAGTAGAAACCGATGCCGTTGCGCCCGTTGATGATAGCACGGTACAGCCTGTAGTGCTACGCACACAGGTGCAGGTGCACTTTTAGAGCTATTGGGAAAGGCACTGCCCAGCTGCCCACAGCGGTTGCTGTTCATGGCGTTAGCATCTATCATGAACCGTCCAGTGTTTTCTGATGTGATAACCCCACGCCATGCCAACTGTCCCTGCTGATGCGCCTGTGACCCCGTGGTGGGGCACGTACACCGTACCGGTGCAGCACCTGTACTACTGGCACCTGGGTGCACTGCGTAGCTGGATTCTGCGAGATGCACATGAGTGGCGTGTGGCCTGGGAGGTCGGGCGCGACCCGCTCCATGATGCCAACATCTGCGAAGGCCCCAAGGCGGCTGACGAGGCCGCCTTCTCGTGGGACGAGCCGCCCGATGCGTACACGCTGGCACGCTACAGCATGCACGCTACCGAGGCGGCGCTGCGTGTTCAGCCTGCCCTGGCCGATCGTGCGCTGGTGGTGCGGCCCGAACATCCTATCTCCATTCCGCCCGATGAGGCCATCACGCTGTTTGTGAGCACGCCGCTGTGGATGCGCATCATGGTGCATGAGCGTGAACATCAGCTTCTCGAAATGCCCACCGTGCGCCTGTCGGATACGTGGTTTGGGGCATCGACCCGAGCGGGTGAGCTCTGCTACGCCGCCCGCACCACGGGGCGCCTGCACTTGAGTAACGTGCCGCGCCGTCCGCATCGGGCCATCACGCCTATTCGTATCCGCAACCAGGCCCACGACACGCTGCTCTTGGAGCGCGTGCAGATGCCGGCTACCCACCTGGCCCTTTACGAAACCGATGAGGCGGTGCTGTGGACGCAAGCGCTGACCCTGGAGCGCGAGGCCAATCGCGGGGCCACCGGCCCGGCAGCAGCCGTGCACATCCGTCCTGGTGCGCCCTCTGAAGCCGAGGGAGCAACACGCCTCACTGAACCGCGCGAGCCCGTGCGGCGCAATCTCTTCGTGAGCACGTTTAGCGCCGTAGGCGCACTCTTTGGCTCGTAAGCTACTTCTTTTTTCGGCAGTGATTATATCCTAAGTAATAGTCCTCTCGATAAAAGACCGAAAAGACCGACCTGAGGCGAACGGTCTCCCGTTTGCCCATCGAATTTCATGCAGTGCAGGCGATGAGAACGTTGCTATCATTTACAACTGAGCTCCTCCCTTTTCCTACTCGTTTTAGTTTACACTATGGATCTGGAATTGCTGCAATCGACGGCTCAATCGCTGCTGGAGCATCCGCGTGCCGTAGGTGTGTTCTGGGCAATCGTTAAGATCGGGACGGGCTTTGTCCTGGGCCGCCTGGCGGGGCCCGGACTCGTACAACTGCTCGGGCAGCAGTCCGATGCGCATCAGTCCATGCTCATTCAGCGCCTTACTTTTTATGTCGTTCTTGGGCTGTTTACCGCGTCGGCCCTTTCGGAGTTGGGCGTGGACCTGAGCATCTTGCTGGGCGCAGCGGGCATTCTAACGGTGGCGCTGGGCTTTGCATCACAGACATCGGCTTCTAATATCATTAGCGGGCTCTTTCTGCTGGGCGAAAAGCCGTTTGGCGTGGGGGATATCGTGCGTGTGGGCACCACCACGGGCGAGGTCATTGCCATTGACCTGCTGTCGGTAAAGCTGCGCACATTCGACAATCTGTTTGTGCGCATCCCCAACGAAACCATGATTAAAGCTGAAATCACCAACCTGCAGCGCTTTCCCATTCGGCGGTTCGATCTGCAAATGGGGGTCGCGTACAAGGAAGACCTGGATCGCGTGCGCGAGGTGCTGCAAACCGTGGCCGATGAGCACCCGCTCAGCCTCGACGAACCCGCCCCGATGATTCTGTTTACCGGATTTGCGGATTCGTCGATCAACTTTCAGTTTTCGGTATGGGCGCTTTCGGATAACTTCTTGGAGATTCGCACACAGATTCCGCTCGCCGTTAAAGCTGCGTTCGATGAACACAATATCGAGATTCCGTTTCCGCACCGCACGCTCTACACCGGCAGCGAAACCACCCCCATGCCCGTGCGCATCGATAGCAAACCTCCTCCGTCTCGCCCGTCTGATGCGGCCTCCGGTACGTCGGCGTAGAGGCACGGCGCGCTGTGCCTCTACACGCCCTGTGCATCGAAAAAGGGCTCATGCGTGGACATTATACGAATAGTGGAAGCGGTTCCGAACGTGCTGGGGCACCTCTCGTTTTCTGGGCTGTACCTCTCTTTTCTTTTGCATGGCTGACGCTGCTCTATGAAAACGATCCTGGTTACAGGAGCCAACGGTCAAATCGGAAGCGAACTGGTGGATATGCTGCGGCAGCGCCACGGCCCCGAGGCCGTCGTCGGACTCGACCTGCACCCGGCGCACGAAAGCAACGCGCCCGGCCCGCACGTCACGGCCGATGTGCGCGACAAAGCGGCCCTGCACGAGGTCATTGCCACCCGCGATATTGGCACCGTGTACCATCTGGCCAGCCTGCTCTCGGCCACGGGCGAGCAGCACCCCGACCGGGCGTGGGATGTGAACATGAACGGGCTGAAGCACATCCTCGACCTGGCCCGTGCGCATAGTCTGAAGCTGTTCTGGCCCAGCTCCATTGCCGTGTTTGGGCCCTCCACGCCACGCCACGACACGCCGCAAGAAACGGTGCTCAACCCTACCACCATGTACGGCGTCACCAAGCGCAGCGGCGAGCTGCTCTGCCGCTACTACCACCAGCGCCACGGCGTAGACGTGCGTAGCCTGCGCTATCCGGGACTCATCAGCTACAAAACCGAGCCCGGCGGCGGCACCACCGACTACGCCATCGACATGTACCGCGCGGCGGCTCGGGGAACTGCCTACACCTGCTACCTGCGCCCCGACACGCGCCTGCCCATGATGTACATGCCCGACGCCATCCGCGCTACGCTTCGTCTTATGGATGCGGAGCCGGGCGCGCTGTCCGTGCGCGAGAGCTACAACCTCACGGCGTTCAGCTTCAGTGCCGGGGAGCTCGCCGCGCACCTGCGGGAGCACGCCGCCGACGGATTTGCCGTCTCGTACGACCCCGACGACCGCCAGTCCATTGCCGACAACTGGCCCGCCACCATCGACGACCGCGCTGCTCGCACCGACTGGCACTGGCAGCCCGAGTACGACCTCGACGCCATGACCGACGACATGCTGACGCATCTGCCCGCGTCCAACACGCAGCCGCAGCATGTGTAAAAACGATGGGCCTTGCACGCTGTCCCTGAGCTTGCTGGCTGCATCTGTACGCTGGGGCCACGATGGGACTGCTACATGCGCGAACTCCACGCCATTCGGTACTTGGCAAATGCTAAGTGATGGAAAGAATGAGCCTGTAGCCGGAGACTGGGAGCGTCACCCGGCGCGGACGTCTCTGGCGGAGGCGAACGGGGGACCGTTCGCCTCAGAAACGGTTTTTTATCAAAGGAGCTATCACGTAGCGTCTATCCACTACCCGCCATTCGTACGACACTCCTGCTAACTTCTGCATCCAACCTATGTCTGACCTCTCCGCCTTCGAATCCGAACTGCAACAGATTAAAGACGACGGCCTCTACAAAGAGGAGCGCGTCATCACCTCGCAGCAAGATGCCGACATTTCCGTCGCCTCGGGCGATGTGATTAACTTCTGCGCGAACAACTACCTGGGGCTGGCCAACCATCCGGCGATTATGCGGGCCGCGCAGGAGGGCGTGGACGAATACGGCTTTGGCGTGGCCAGCGTGCGGTTTATCTGCGGTACGCAGACGGTGCATAAGGCGCTGGAGGAGGCGCTGTCCGACTTCCACGAGAAGGACGATACCATCCTCTACAACTCGTGCTTTGATGCGAATACGGGCCTCTTTGAGACGCTCTTGGACGCGGACGATGCGATTATCAGCGACCGCCTGAATCATGCGTCGATTATCGACGGCATTCGCCTGTGCAAGGCCGACCGCTACGTCTACCAGCACAGCGACATGGACGATCTGGAGACGCAGCTGCAGGATGCGCAAGATGCGAATGTGCGCCTCATTGCCACCGACGGCGTCTTTTCGATGGATGGCGATGTGGCGAAGCTCGACGAAATCTGTGCCCTGGCGGATACGTACGATGCGCTCGTAATGGTAGATGAGTGCCATGCGACCGGGTTCATGGGCGACGGCGGACGTGGGGCCTCGGAGGCAAAGGGCGCACTGCACGACGTAGACATCATCACATCCACGCTGGGCAAGGCGCTCGGCGGCGCAACCGGCGGGTTTACCACCGCGCAGCAGCCGATTATCGACCTGCTCCGCCAGAAATCGCGTCCGTACCTCTTCTCGAACGCGGTGGCGCCCATGATTGCGAACGCGAGCCTGACGGTGCTCGACATGCTCACCGACAGCGCGGAGCGGCGCGATCAGCTCTGGACAAACACGCGGTACTTCCGCCAAGCAATGACCGAGCGCGGGTTCGACATTAAGCCGGGCGATCATCCGATTGTGCCGATCATGCTGTACGACGCCAAGCCGAGCGCCGCCATGGCCGATGCGCTGCTGGAGCGCGGCATCTACGTGATTAGCTTCAGCTACCCGGTGGTGCCCAAAGGCGAAGCGCGCATCCGCGTGCAGATGTCTGCCGCCCACGACCGTGACCACCTCGACCGCGCCATCGATGCGTTTACCGAGGTGGGGACGGAGCTGGGCGTGATTGGGTGAGGAACGGCTTCGAAGCGTAGCCGGGGGACGTTCGCTGTGCCCCCGGTTCTCGGCTGCGGACGATTGCTCGTCAGAAGAGGAACGCGACGTGGCGAATGATCCAGGGCACGCACGGATACCGTCCGGTGCAGCGCCTTGTTATGTGTGCGCAGACACTTTACTCAGAGCTCCACACTACGACCATTGGTGTCCACAAAGTGCAGAATTTGCCAGTACGGTGGCTCTGATAGAGGCGTAAGAACAACCCTTTTGGCTTGCCCTCCTAAACGTTCCTCGATGTACGTTTTCACGGTTTCAAGGTTAACCTCATCCTCTTCGAATGAGTTCTCCTGCAGGTGTGGAACTTTCACGATCACCTTTGTCTCGTCACCTCCGACTTCAACACGAAATCGTAGGTTGACCGCTACGTTTTTACCTTCGCTTCTTTTCCTGCCTATGATTTCAATCAACTTCGACTTCAGCTTCCTGCAAACTCCTTCCCCAGCCTTGGTTAGAAAGTATGCAGCTGCGGTCTCCGTGAGAAAGTCAAGAAGCAGCTTGAGAACCTCCTCACCTGTTTTCTCCTTTACCTCAACGATATCCACCTGGAAGGCATCGTCAGACAGATGAGCGAGTGGTTCCATCTCTTGCCGACTGAAGTGTCTTGGGTTGAAAATAACACCTACATCACCCAATTCTTCAGGATTAATGGTGTAACGGCTTGAAGCATAGCCGATACTAAAACCTCCCCCATCTACGAATGCCTCTTCATCGAACACTTCTATATCAGCAGCAATAGCGTGCTCACCATCTTCAAGTTCGACGAGACGGATGTTAAACATTCGTCCAACAGTCGGCTTGCTCCTATCGTGATCTTGATTGATTTCATGCTCCGGCGGCATCTGAGCAAACAAGCCCTCTAGTTCAGAGAGGGTTCTCTTCTCCCCGTGGCTATCACGATAAGTTGTAGCCAGCAGTTGGTCTTTAATTACTTTCATCGCATTGGAGCGTCAGCGAGGTCGAACACATAACGATTGAACTCTGCCGCGAAGGGCACGAAAAGCTATGAAACCAGCAGCGGAGGTACTATCGATCGAATCTGGCTCCAGCCCTTCGTCGGCAGTAGTGTTGGGTTATGTGCATGGCTGGGCCGCTTGAGACTGTGTGTGGAGTTCTTCCAGGTTGAGCTCAGGGCCACTCAGAACGAAAACGCGGTCGAATTCTGTCGCATAGCGGTTTTCGAACGCTTCGTCAGACATCTCTCGGTCAAACCACGTCGAGAAGCGTCCTCCGTCTGCGACGAGAAGAAGCCAAACCTCACTGCACCCTCGACTGTAGCGATCAAGTTTCTTCTCTTTCTTGGCAATATGCTTTTTCAGGAAACCGGGAGTGAACCGAGCCACAGCACCTCCCTCCGGCGATGTCCACAACGCATAAGCCTTGTTCTTCGGACGATCGATCCAGATGGAATGAATCCCTTCAGGAAAACTGTCGTCATTCAACCGCGGGCGCAGATCCACGCTGTTCCCAATGTCCGGTATGTTTTCCTGGACCAATCTCGCAATCTGCTTTGCTCGGGGTTGCACCTTGTCGGAAGTGAGTTTCACATCCGTTGGATCTACCGCAAGTCCGTAGAGGGTGTGAAAGTTGATAGTCACATTTAATGCTACGTCTGCTTCCTTCAGGAACTCACGTTTCGCTTGACTGACGATGTCATTCCGGAGACTCTCTTGCTCTTGCCTGATGATTCCGTTGTTCGAGCGTGGATAGAAAAGCCTTTGATGCTCTACTCCGATGGGTCCGTCTTCTGATTCGACCCTTAAGTCAGGGGCCTCATTCTTTCCAGCGAAGCTTAGCTTTCCCTCAGGCGGATTTTCCATTCTGTCGAGAAAAGCCCTGAGATGATCTCGCTCCTCCTGCTTGTCAGACATTGGCTACTTCTTCTATGCACATAACCTATGATTATATCAACACACTTGACATAGCACGCATCCATAAATCTGCGCAAATACCTGCACGTCAGTACGACGAGTGAAGCGAGTCCGGTCCTATGTCAACACGGTTGACATATCACGTTATGCAGCGTGGGCCGCATAGGGCAGACCTGTAAAGCATGTGTCAAGGTGCACACGTAGTGTATCCCTCAGATCGCCTACATGCAAGCCGGAAGCCGGTCTCCAACGGCTGCGGGCCCGCTATACCCCCCGTCTACGCGGGGGACTGATCTTTAAAAACGGGCGTCGGTACACGTATGTCCCATGCCGCATGGGTCTGCGGGAGACGATTCCGCCGGAGGTCGGTGCGGCCTGTGGACAACCGATAACGTATCGCATCCACCTGGAACCGCTTACCATAAGCTTATGCAAGACATCTCGCTCGCCGAACGCACTCGTGCCCTCAAGCAAAGCGACATCCGCGCGGTGACGCAGCAGGTCAACGCGGTGGACGGCATCAACCTGGGGCAGGGGATCTGCGACCTGCCCACGCCGGAGCCGATCCGGGAGCGCACGCGGCAGGCCGTGACCGACGACCACTCCATCTACTCGCACTATGCCGGTATTGCGCCGCTGCGGCAGGCCCTTTTGGAGAAAGCGCAGACGTACAACGACCTTCCTGCGACCGACATCGACGAGGTGATGGTGAGCGTGGGATCCACCGGCGCGTTCGTCACGGCGGCCATGGCGCTTCTGGAGGCGGGTGATGAGGTGATTCTCTTTGAGCCGTTCTACGGCTATCACCGCAACATTCTGGAGCTGACCGGGGCTACGATTCGCTACGTACCGTTGGGCGGTCCGGGCGATGCGCTCGATGCGGATGTGCTGGAGCAGGCCATCAACGAGAACACGAAGGCGGTGATCGTGACCACGCCGGTGAATCCGAGCGGCAAGGTGTGGTCGCGGGGCGAACTGGACACGCTGCTCACGCTCATGCAGCAGCATGACCTGGTGGCGATTACCGATGAGATCTACGAGTACATGCTCTACGACGACCATGAGCATGTGTCGCTGGCCTCGCTGCCGGGCGCCTACGAGCGAACAATTACGCTGTCGGGCTTCTCAAAGTCGTACAACGTGACGGGCTGGCGCATGGGCTACGCGGTGGCGCCGCCGCATCTCATCGAAAAGATGGGCCTGCTCAACGATCTGTTCTACATCTGCGCGCCGCGTCCCTTGCAGCACGGGTTGCTGGCCGCGCTGGAGGACCTCGGCGATGACTACATCCAGCAGATGCAGTCCGACTACGCCGCCCGCCGCCAGATGCTGTGCGAGACGCTGGAAGCCATCGGGTTCGACGTGCCCTGGCCCGAGGGCGCGTACTACGTGCTGGCCGACTTTGCCCCGCTGCAAGCCACCCACGACGGCTTCGAGGATGACAAGGCCGCCTGCCAGACGCTCGTGCAGGAGGCGCATGTAGCCAGCGTAACCGGGCGCTCGTTCTACCAACATCCTAACGACGGACGCACGAAGCTGCGCTTCTGTTTTGCGAAAGAGCTGCCGGTGTTGGAGCAGGCCTGCGCGCAGCTCCGTACGGCGCTCATGTAGCCTGTTGGCGCAGAAGGGCGTAAGGGAGGCAACTGCTGGCCTTCATCCCGCGTGCATGGATGCAACAAGGTCGAACGCGCTCCAACGGACGCATAGGCCGGGCATTAAACAAGACTGAATTGTATCCTTCGTAACCAAGCCAGATTCTGTTATGGCGACCAACCGTATTGCCTTCATTCTCACCAGTCATAGCAAACTGGGCGACACCGGCAACAAGACCGGATACTTCCTTTCCGAGGTCGCGCACCCGTACCACGTGCTGCGTGATGCCGGATTCGACATCGACTTCATCAGCCCGCAGGGCGGCGACGTACCGATGGATCCGTCGAGCCACGATCTTGAGGATCCGGCCAACGCGGCTTTCCTCAAAGACGACGCGGTCAAAGACGCCTTACAGCAGACGAAAGCGGCATCCAATGCCAGCGCGTCCGACTACGACGCCATCTACTTCGCAGGCGGGCATGGCACCGTGTGGGACTTCCCCGAAAACGAAGACCTGGCCGCGCTTACCACAGCCATCTACGAAAATAATGGCGCGGTGGGCGCTGTCTGTCACGGACCCTCGGGACTCGTGAACGTGACGCTCTCTGACGGCTCGTACCTCGTAGACGGCAAGCGCGTAGCGTGCTTCACCGACAGCGAGGAGCGCGCCATGGAGCTTGACGATGTGGTGCCCTTCTTGCTGCAAAGCACGCTCGAAGAACGCGGGGCCAACGTACAGACCGCCGACGACTTTGAGCCGCAGGTCGTCATCGATGGGCGCCTGGTTACCGGCCAGAACCCTGCCTCGGCCACCGGCGTGGGCGAAGGCCTCATTCAGGTGCTGAAAGGCAGTCCTGCCGCCGCCTAACAGACAGGTAAGCTGATTGATATGTGGCGCCCCGTTGGCTTTGTGCCAGCGGGGCGTATTTTTGGGGATGCGCTGTGGGCCCTGTCAAATTCGGGCTGCGTGCTGAAACCCCACGCCGTATGCATCAGTGCAGAGGATGATACAGAGCCCGCCGCTTTTCGGTCAGATGCGTTGTGCCATGCGTTCCCCATCCGTTGTCCCGCTTCTCGTTGGACTCTGCCTGCTCAGCACCGGATGCACCGAAGCGCCCGATCCGGCAACCACGAGCGCATCAGAAGCCGAACAGCAACAGGTCCGGGCTGCCATTGCGCTTGACGAGGCCTACCTGACGAGTGACCGATGGAATCAGGGCGAGGCCGAGTTTGCCTTCTACGAGGCTACGCGCACCCACACGACGTACGACGAAGCCAACGAGCATTCGTTTGTGGTGGGCAGCTTCACCGTAAAGCACCGGTACAACCCCGAGGCGCAGACCAAAGCTACGGACCCAGCCGACGGCGTTTCGGCCTTTAAGTCGGCCCACTTCTACCGGTTCGAGAGCGGGTCGTATGAGTACCGGCGTAGCTACGTGACCAACGTGCGGCAGCGCGACCTGCGTCCGATGAAGCAGTCCGTTACCAGCTTCGATTGGTGCTCGAACCAGTACCGCGAGCTGGCAATTTCAAGCGACGATGCCGTAGACTACTGGATGCGCAGCGACGACTATGGCAACGACACGGGTTCGTTTGGCTACCAGGCTGGCAGCTACACGACAGCACAGATGCCGCTTCTCATCCGCGGCCTCAACATTGACGACCGCACCGAGCATCTCTTCTACCGTGTGACCGCCGATGGCAATTACGTGCGCAGCCAGGCCGCATTGATCCGCACCGACACGGTGACGGTAGCGGCGGGGACGTACCCAGCTGAACGCATTACGGTGACCTATGAAGAGCCGGTGCCATCCATGATTGCCGAGCACGACGTGACGCGCGCGACCTACTGGCGCCACACGGGGAGCGATCGGCGTCTGCTACGCATTCAGGAGCAAAACGACGAGGCCTCGTACACGATGGACCTGGTGGAGCACCTGTGGTCGGCCTACTGGAGCGAAAACCTGTGGGACGAAGTCGAGCGCATCAGCGAGCGTCCGTAGGCAGTGGCGGGGCGAATAATCGGCTACGAGATGTCTTCGTAGTAGGGCGTGAAGCTGGGCAGCAGGCCGTGCTGGGCCGCCAGCGTGAGCAGCTCAATGGCGGCTTCTTCCGGGAGGTCGTACGTGTCGTGCACGGTGCTATCAATGGCCAGTGCGTACGGCACATCCTCCTCGTCGGTGTCAAAGTCATCGGCAGACTCCCAGGCGGTCGCTTCTTCGATGAGAAAGGCATCGTCTTCGGGCGAGTAGGAGGCCAGGTAGTGCTCACGCTGCTCGGACGGGTCGATCAGGCTGAGCACACCCACGATGCCGTATTCGGTGTCATAGAAGAGCGTTTCGGTAAGGAGGCGCAGTGTGAAGTTTTCAGCGTCGAAGTCGGCCATGGGGATGCGGGAGCGGGTGCGTGGAGGCAGGGTAGAGTATTAGAACGTGTAAGGTAGCAGCCATGCGCGTCGATTCCAAATGTGCGTGAGGGCAGCTGCCTTCGCCTATGAGGTGCCAGCTTGAAGAGGCAACCAGGCATGGCGGGGCCTGCGACATGTAGGTGGAGCCACTGCCGGGTGCGGTGCTTCCCCTAAATATTCCGGTACCTGGTAAATGCTAAGTGATGGAAAGAATGAGCCGGAGACTGGGAACGTCACCCGGCGCGGAGGTCTCTGCCGGAGACGAACGGGGGACCGTTCGCCCCAGGAAAGATTATTATTGGGAGAGCGATCATGTAGCGTCTATCCACTACCAATATTCCTTCGGGCAGGTGCCCCGTGGGCTACACAGATGCCGGAGCCATGGTATCGAGCGGGGCGTGTGCCGTCTCTGGCAGCCAGTCGCGCAGGTACGCCCATGCCTCGGCGTCCTGTAGATGCGTAAGGTCGGCCTCGAAGGCGGTGGCAATATGATCGAGCACAGCAGGCGTGGTGTCTTCTACGGACACAGCGGCATTGCACTCGGCTTGTAGCGAGGTGACGCCGCGATCGCGGATGCCGCACGGCACGATGTGATCGAAGTAGTCGAGGTTTGCCGTAATGTTGAAGGCAAAGCCGTGCATGGTGACCCACCGGCTGCATCGGACGCCCATCGCGCAGATTTTGCGCTCGGGGCCGTGGGCATTGGGGCCGACCCACGTGCCGGTGCGCCCGTCGACGCGGGTGCCTGCAACCCCGTAGTCGGCGCAGGTCCGGATGATGACCGCTTCGAGCGTACGTAGGTACCAGCCCAGATCGGTTGAGAAGCGGTCGAGGTCAAAAAGCGGATAGCCCACGAGTTGGCCGGGCCCGTGGTAGGTAATGTCGCCGCCCCGGTCGATGTGGTGGAACGTAGCGCCGAGGGCGTCGAGGGCGGCGTCGGAGAGGAGCAGGTGATCGGCGTCTCCGCTCTTGCCCAGCGTGTAGGTGTGCGGGTGCTCCAGCAGAAGCAGTACGTGAGGCGGCGTGCGCGGGGGCGAGGCGCGCTTGGCCTGGATGAGCGCCTCCTGAATGTGCTGTTGCAGGGTCCAGGTAGCGGCGTACGGCACCTGGCCCAGTTGGCATACAACGACAGACTCAGTGGACACGGTAGGGTGGGGCGATGAGCAAAAGGCAGCACCAGTCTTGAACCGAGGGACGCGGACGCAGTTCGGCGAGAAGCGTTACGCACGAGGGTTGCAGAGGCGCTCCAGCTCGTCAACAGATACAGCACGGCGCCGCACCGCGTGCACATCGTCGTCTTCCGTATGAAACTGCGCCGTAAAAACCAACTCACCGTCGTCGGTCGTGGTGAGGCGGCATTTAGGGAGGCCATCGTTGTAGAGTCCCCACACATCATACACCATGCTCTGTAGGGGGTGCTCGGAGGAAGCACTCTGCTCAATCATCTGCTGTGCGAGCGCTTTGGCGCCAATGAGTAGGTGGTCGCGATCTAACCCCCGTGGTTCGAGAACGTGGCGTGCTTGGTCATCAATAGTCATAATGAAGGCATTGGTTTGAGAATGCATGAAGGAGTTGTGGTTTTATTCCAATAGAAGGCGCGCCGCGGCGATTCTACAAGCCAGCGGTTTGTGTCGGGACGGTAACGGTTCGGCGCTATTGTGCAAAGAAACGCACGATTCGAGGTTGTATTACGACTCGTGTAGCGCAACGGCGCACAGAAAGATGCGCCGGAAGCAAAAGAAAGTGTTTTGTTTCGGATCAAACCACGTTTTAGTACTTATTACAAAAAACAAGCTTTAAAAAGCGCTTTCAGTTGTACAGTGGAGCTTCTGCACGCGCCCGTTTCTCTCAATAGCCACTCAGTCCTATGCACCGTTGGATATTCCTACTCGCTATCGCACTGCTATGGACGCCGGTTAGCTCGGCGCAGATCACCGAAGAAGTGAGTGACATCACGGGTGAGTACCGTGTGTCCAGTCAAGAGATGAACGACCTTTGGATTGACACCTACGCGGGCAACTATGGCGCCTACATGCCGCGCTACGTGTCCGATTCAACGACAGACACGGAGCGGTGGATGATCGTCTTGTACGGGTTTACGGGCGAAGAAACCAGCATGTCGGATGTCAGCAACGTCTACCTCAACGTGGATGGGCGTCAGATCCAACCGCTTGAGGTGTCGGCGCGCACACGTACCATTGATAACGAACTCATGGAAGTTGTCGAAACGACGTATACCGAAGCGATCTTTACGCGCATCGCCAATGCGAATGAGGTGCGTGTTGATGTAAACGACGAAGCGTTTCAGTTGCGCAATCGCGAAGACATGCGGATGATTGTGCAGACCGTCAACAATCAGAGCCGCCAAACCGCCAGTAGCGGCGACAGTCGTTAACGGAAGGCCGTTGGGAGAACTGCATCATATGCGTGCAGATGCACGGAGGCGTCTTGGCAGGACTGTTATGTTCTGCAAAAAGCCACCTGACGACTGCCGAGCCACTGTCGGGACTGCTCGCCTCAGCCAACATTGCTGCCAGGGGCGTCACCACTTTTCATAGCAAAACGTACGGCCTCTCGGGTAATGCCGAGAGGTCTTTCTTTGTAGCACCGGGCCTATTCCTGGCGTAGGGGCGTGCTTGCACATGGCATCTGTACCTCCTATCCTACGTATCGCACTCTATGCCCCGCACACCCCTGTACGCCGTTCTACCTTATGCCCGAAAAACCGCTGCCACCGTCCATGGGCGGGGCTGCCGAACTGCTCCAGATCTCCTTCGATGTGCTCACCGCCTCGCGTGTGGAGGCCCACATGCCTGTCACGCCCGATCACCATCAGCCGTTTGGGCAGTTGCACGGTGGGGTAAGCGTGGTGCTGGCCGAGAGCGTAGCCAGCGTGGGGGGCTATCTGGCTGCTCCTGCAGACAAAACCGCCGTCGGCATTGAAATCAATGCTAACCACGTGCGAGCGGTCTCTGAGGGAACCGTGTACGCTGTAGCCGAGCCGCTGCACGTAGGTGCAAGCACACACGTGTGGGACGTAAAAATTCGGGATGCGGAGGACCGCCTCGTCTGCGTTGCCCGTTGCACATTAGCAGTAATGCCATCTTCTCCTGTATAGCAACGTCCTGTACCGATACCGTCTGCGCGGCGTCGCTGATGAACGCGTAGCCTGGAGTTCCTTTTCTGCTTGCCCAATCGTTCGCTCTGCCTGTTGCCTATGCCTGCACCACTTGCTGGCCTTCACCATATCACCGCCATTACTGGCACAGCTCAGGCAGCTATCGACTTCTATTCAGGAATCCTGGGGCTGCGCTTGGTCAAAGTAACGGTCAACTTTGACGACCCATCGATGCACCACCTGTACTTTGGAGACGCCCGCGGTACGCCGGGTACGCTGCTCACCGTTTTTGCCCAGCCACGGGCGTTGCCCGGACAGGCAGGCCCGGGCGTTCCGGCACCGGTCGTGTTCTCCATCATGCCCGATGCCTTCTCATTCTGGCGTACCCGTCTGAGTGAAATGGGCTACACGCCAGTGCTCACGCATCGGTTTGGCACGCCCATGATTCGGTTTCAGGCGCACGACCTCATGTCCTGCGCACTTGTTGCGTCATCGGACGGCACGACTACACCGTGGACGCCAGCGGCCCCCTTCGAATCTACAACGGCTCTGCAGGGGCTGCACAGCGTGACGCTTCCGGTGCCTGATCTGGAGGCGGCCACCGCGTTCTTTGCTGATGTCTTGGGATGGTCGCTCACTCACAACGAGTACGGACTGCGCCGCATGAAGGCGCCAGGGCGTCGTCTTTTGCAAGCTCCGCGGGCCTGTGCTGGGCGCTTCATCGACCTGTCGGATCGGGTGCCGCCCGGCCAAACAGGAACCCGCGGACCTGGGGTCGTGCACCACATTGCATTTCGCGTGCCCAATGCCTCGGCACAGCGCGCCTGGCGCGAGGCCCTCATGCGCGAGGGCATCCAAGTGAGCGAAGTCCGTGACCGCACCTACTTTCAATCCATCTACTTTCAGGACCCGGTACGCACGGGCGGTACACTCTTCGAAATTGCAACCGATGGGCCCGGCTTTATGGTCGATGAACCCTTCGACACACTGGGGCACGCGCTGCAGCTTCCCGATCGGCTGTCCGATCGGCGTTCCGATCTTGCAGCGGCGTTGCCAAACCTGGACCGCACGGTGCTTACGTCGCCTCCCACCGCTGATCCCAGCGCAAATCCGCCTGTATACTGAGCAGGAATCTTGATTCCGTTGGCGCATTGCATTCTTTAATCTGCCATATCCCAATCGTTCATGTCCACCCCGCCCGAATGGGTTCAACATGCGGTGTTCTATCAGATCTTTCCCGACCGCTTTGCGCGGAGCGGGCAGGTGGATGCGCATGCCACCGTAACACTGAAGCCCTGGGGGACTCCGCCAGAAGAGCAAGGCTTTCAGGGGGGCGATCTGTATGGCATCATTCAGCACCTTGACTATCTGCAGGACCTGGGCATTACAGCGCTCTACCTGAATCCGATTTTTGCCTCTGCGGCGAACCACCGGTATCATACGTACGACTACTACACGGTCGATCCGCTGCTGGGTGGCAACGAAGCGCTGCAGGATCTGCTCGACGCGGCCCATCGACGTGACATGCGCGTGGTGCTCGACGGGGTGTTCAACCACGCCAGTCGGGGCTTCTGGCCGTTCCATCATGTGCTGGAGAATGGCATCGACTCGCCCTATGCCGACTGGTTTCACCTACACGGCGAGCCGCTGCGTCCGTACGGACCCGAAG
>CAJXLX010000003.1 GCA_913056335.1 uncultured Rhodothermaceae bacterium | reverse complement strand
TGGTTAATGACAGGCGTGCCCATCAGCGAGCCCAGCGAGCCGATGTTGGTGACGGTAAAGGTGCCGCCCTGCAATTCATCGGGCTGTAGCTGCTTCGAACGGGCGCGCTCGGCGGTATCGGCCATTTTGCGGGCCAGTCCCGACACGTTCAGGTCGCCGGCGTTGCGGATGACCGGTGCCAGCAGGCCCTTCTGCCCAATGGCAACGGCAATGCCGATGTGGTAGTTTTTCTTCTGCACGATTTTGTCGCCCTCCACCGAAGCGTTCAGCGTGGGATGATCGCGCAGCGCCTCAACAGCAGCCTGCACAAAGAACGGCGTGAACGTGAGCTTGACGCCCTCGCGCTCCTGGAACGCCTCCTTGTGGCGTTCGCGAAACTTGACGAGTCCGGTCACATCAGCCTCGGCAAACGAGGTGACGTGCGCCGAGGTGGCCTTCGAGCGCACCATATGCTCGGCGGTGATCTTGCGCATGCGGTCCATTTCGACCACTTCGATGCGATCGCCGTACTGCTGCTTCAGTTCCTCCTCGCTCGGCCCGGCTTCGACGGTGTAACTGCCGCGCTGCGGGGCGCGAGATGCCGGAGCCTGCGGGGCGGGCGTGGGCTGTGCGGGAGCCGATTCGCGCGTGGGAGCAGTGTCCCCGCTGTCGGCAGCCGGTTCGGGCTTCGATTCGGTCGGTTCGGGCTGGGCCGTGCGCGTTTCGAGGTAGCTGAGCACGTCTTCTTTGGTGACGCGCCCCTCGCGCCCAGAGCCATCGATAGACTCCAGCTCGCTCATGCTCAGTCCTTCGGTTTCAGCGATGGACCGCACCAGCGGCGAGAAGAACTGTCCGTCTTCGCCGCGTCGCGCAATGGGACGCCCGTCGTTGGCCACGGGCTGCGGGGCCGGTTCGGACTGCGGTTCGGATTCACTCGCGGGTGCTGCGTCGCCGCCGTCGGCGGGGGCCGCGGCATCTGCCGACGCTTCTGCACCTACGATAGCAATGACGGTGCCCACCTCAACGGTGTCACCCTCTTCCACGAGGCGCTCTTTGAGCACGCCCGCAGCAGGCGAGGGGACTTCCGTATCCACCTTGTCGGTGCCAATTTCGAGTAGCGTTTCGTCAAGGTCAATCGGGTCGCCCACATCTTTGAACCAGGCAATGATGGTGCCCTCGGTGATGCTTTCGCCCATTTTGGGCATCACCACCTCAATGTCTTCAGCAATGTCCTCGGCGGTTTCGGGAGCGGCGCCATCGCCCGCTGGCGGCTCGGCAGGGGCGTCTGCAGCAAGATCCTCCGCAGCTTCGCCAGGCGCATCAGGGTTGTCGGCGGTATCGTCGGCAGCGTCTGGAACCGGAGAGGCGGCTGCATCTTCGCTGGTGGCCTCGGCTTCGGTTTCCAAACGGGCGATGATGGTGCCTACCTCAACGGTGTCGCCCTCCTCAACGAGAATCTCGTCGAGTGTGCCTGCAGCGGGCGAGGGCACCTCCGTATCCACCTTGTCGGTGCCAATTTCGAGCAGCGTTTCGTCTTGCTCAACCTCGTCGCCGGGCTGTTTATGCCAGACAATGACCGTACCTTCTGTAATACTCTCGCCCATTTTGGGCATTGAGACGTCTACCTTCGCCATATCGGAGTGCAGCTATTCAGCATCTGGGAGTCGATGGGGGGCGTGGTTCTGCACACTGGAAGCGCTGCCACGGGAGCGCTTCACCGGGTTGCAGATACGCACCGATTCATGTGATGCCTCAATGTAGCAGACGCGCCGTCCACAAACAACGGCCCCCATCGTTTCTTGCAATGATTCAACAAAATTAGGTGCGTACGTGCTCCTGTAGCCTATGTCCTCCCTGTGTTAGGGAGATGCGCAGAGTGGTGGCTTCGGGAGCGGGATTAGCCATTGTACCGGTTCATGGCAACATCCAGCGAGTCCGTAGCCATGCGCAGAACAGCGTTACAGGCGCGAATGCGCGCCTCTTCGATGACGGGCTGCTGCTGTGACGAGAAGGGACTCAACACATAGTCGGCCTGCTCGCCGTGGGCATAATCCTTGCCAATTCCGATGCGAAGTCGAGGGAAGTTGGTCGTATCCAGAGCCTTGGCAATGTCGGCGAGCCCGTTGTGTCCGCCACTGCTGCCACCAGGGCGTAGCCGTAACTGTCCGGTATCCAAGTGCAAATCATCTACAATGACGAGCAGGCGCTCTACGGGGGTATCGAAGTGGTCGAGTAGAGCCGCCACGGCGCGCCCGCTTCGATTCATGTATGTGAGCGGCTGAGCCAGCGCAATCACCTGGTTCTTATACGGACCGCGACCGCCGCGCGCATCCAGCCCGCTAAGTGGACGCAGCGCCGCGTCCAGGCGTTCGGCCAGGGCCTCCACAACCTGAAAGCCGATGTTATGTCGTGTATTCGCGTACGAAGGGCCCGGATTGCCGAGTCCAACAACGAGTAGATCAGGAGCAGCCATGTGAGTGCAAGAACAAGTAGATGCAAGGCCAGCGAGGCGAGAGGTGGGCGATGAACGGAGAGGACGCCATGCCCTAAACGACACCCGCCCCCACTGCGCGGGGCAGTGCGGGCGGATAGTTACGCATGCAAGTGTGTGACAGATTAGGCGTCGGCCTCTTCGTCTTCGGCCTCGCCGTCTTCGCCCTCGGCCAGTTCGCCTTCTTCGCCTTCGGGCAGTTCGCCTTCTTCGAGCTCCTCTTCTTCCTCTTCGTCTTCGGTAGCGAGGGCTTCGAGATGCGGCGCCACAACGGTAACGAGCGTTTGGCCTTGTGCCATCTTGTAGCTGTACGCCTCTTGGTCGAGGTCGTACAGGTGAATAGCATCGCCAATCTCCAGATCCGAAATATCGACGTTGATTTCGGACGGAATATTTTCAGGCAGGCAGGAAATGGTGATTTCACGCACCAGAATCTGCGTATCGCCACCGTTCTTCTGACCTTCCGGAATGCCTTCGTAGCTTACCGGCACCGTAAGCGTAACGCGGCGGCCCTCCTTAAGGACCTGGAAGTCAGCATGCTCCGGCACATCCGAAATCGGATGCAGATCGAAGTCTTTGAGGACGCACGACCAGGTGTCGCCGTTCATCGATACGTCGACCACACTGGTCTGGCGCGAATAGATGAGGCGATTAAGGTCGTGCACACTCACCTGAAACGGCACCGGGTCGGTGTCGCGTCCATACAGAATGCAGGGCACGTTGTTACTGTTACGCACGGCCCGCGTCGCTTTCTTTCCGGTGTCGCGAGGCTCAGCGTTGAGGGTTGGGGCATCCATGTGTCGAAGGAGCGTAATACCGTACAAATCGTAAATCAGGCGAGACGCGCACCGCGTCACAACAATAAAGCGGCGGGCGGTGTGTGCAGAGGAATAGAAAGCTGCGGTGGGGGCTTCGGGTTCCTCTTCTTCCGCTAAAGGGCTGTTAAAACCCGCTGGACAATCGAAAAGCAGCCGGTCAATCTTTGAAGAGCGTAGAGACTGACTTATCGGTGTAGATGTGGCGGATGGCTTTGGCAAAGAGCGGGGCCACACTAACCACCTCGATGGAGTCGGACGTGCGCTCCAGGGGGATGGTATCGGTGATGATGAGCCGCTCAATGGGCGACGCTTCGATGCGGTCGTATGCGGGCCCAGAGAGCAGTCCGTGCGTGCACGCGGCCATCACGTCGAGCGCGCCCTCTTCGCGAAGCGCCTCAGCGGCGCGTGTCAGCGTTCCCGCAGTGTCGACGATGTCGTCGATCAGAATCACATTTTTGTCTTCCACATCACCGATGATGTTCATCACGCGCGCCTCGTTCGGGCGCGGGCGCCGCTTGTCGATCAGCGCGATGCTTGTGCCCAGCTTCTTGGCGTAGGCACGCACCATCTTCAGTGCGCCCACATCGGGAGCCACGAGCATGTAGTTGTCCATGTTAAGGGCCTCCAGATAATCGATGAGCACGCCGGAGCCGTACAGGTGATCAACGGGCACATCGAAAAAGCCCTGGATCTGTGGGGCGTGCAGCTCCATCGTTAGGATACGGTCGACCCCAGCGGTGGTGAGCACGTTTGCCATGAGCTTGGAAGCAATGGACACGCGCGGCTGGTCTTTGCGATCCTGGCGGGCGTAGCCGAAGTACGGAATGACGGCCGTGACGCGGGCTGCCGAAGCGCGCTTCGCCGCATCGATGAGCATCAGCAGCTCGATCCAGTTCTCGGCGCTGGGACAGGTGCTCTGGATGATGAATAGGTCCGCACCACGAATCGAAGACTCGTAGCGCACGTAGATCTCGCCATCGGCAAACTCTTGGATAGTGAGTTCACCCAGCGATGTGCCGTAGCTTTCGGCGATGCTGCGAGCCAGAGCGGGGTTCGAACGACCGCCGTAGATGGCGACGGGGTTTTCCTGGGGAGCGGTGGTCATGTAATTGGGAGTGCGAGAGGAAACAGGTGAGCGTGCACAGGCAAGAGTCCACAGTAGCAGACGGGGGTGTGCACTGCCGGGTAGGACCACATACAAACATCCTGCACAGAAGGTGTGTGCAGGATGCGAGGCGCTGTAGCAAAGCGCAAGTTGCCCGGGGAGGATTCGAACCCCCACTCACGGCCCCAAAAACCGCTGTCCTGCCATTAGACGACCGGGCAATATGTAAGAGGAGCGCTGCAGAAGTGCGTGCTTCGTATGGTAGTGCGCTCGTCAATAAAAAGCAACTTGGAGAGCAGACCGTAGTTCGCTGTTCAGCAGTTCTTCTATTTCTTTCAAATAGGATTTACATGCTCATGACGGACCAGCTGTCGCGTTCACTACAGCGGCGTAACGAACATTGGGGTAAGTGTGTAGCTTCGGGTCCTAATAGATAGCAACTTGTGTAGCTGAACAAAGTAAGGGCATTCGACAGTGGGCACCCTGTGAAGAAATGATCTCAGAAGCCATTTAATGCAGGCTACAAGGACGTTCCCCGTCATTTGTGACGGAACCACGGCCAGGAATCTCATGATGTCAAAATGGCCGGTGTAGGGCCTGCCGCACGCTATAAACAACAGAACGGATAGTGTCCAAACGCTTCTCACGCGCGCATTCGTGCTCGCAATGCCTTCCTTCGCGCTCTCCTTGGCTTTCTCCTTTGACGTGATGACTCTCACCACAACAACAGTCCATCGACTGATTCCTGCGGTTATGCTTGCCTGTGCGCTCCTGACTGCCGGTTGCCTGGATGAAAGCACAAAGCAGTCGATCTCCGAGCTCGCACAGAATGCTGAGCAGATGCAACAAGGTGCTGGCGAGTTGGGGCGCTCCCTACAGGCCATGCAGAACAACAACGCGGAGCCCGTTGAGCCGGTCGACTTTCGGGCGCTGCGCGACTTGATTCCGTCACGCCTTAGCGGACTGGAGGAAACCAACCGTGAGGGCGCTCGCAATGCCATGGGCGGGTTTACGCTCGTACAGGCTTCAGCCCAATTCGAAGGCCCCAGCGGAGAGCGTGTGGAGCTTGAGCTTATCGATATTGGCGGAGCCCCCGGCCTGTCGGTTCTGGGCCTGGGCATGGTCGCAATCGAGATCGACCGAGAGTCGTCAACAGGGTTCGAGCGGACGGGCACCTACCAGGGGCATCGGATCTACGAAAAGTTCGACCGATCAAACGGAAACGGCGAAAAGGTGGTGCTCGTGGATAACCGGTTCGTGGTTAAAGTGTCAGGGCAAAATACATCAAATGAAGCGCTCGACCAGGCGCTCCAGGCCATTGACATATCGGCCCTTGAATCGCTGCGCGCCCCCACGCAGAGCGAATCTCAGTAGAGCACGGGCCTTATCACAATCAGCCCACGTTTTACGTCAATCAGATTGAACCGCACATCCAAGATCCTGCAGCATAGGCCCCCCTGCTCCGGGCTGTCTGTAAGGGGCTGTGTACAAGGTGAGATGCAAGGGCTCTGCGCCGGTCTGGCACATTCGCTCCAAGCCCCCGTATGAGCGCGCGTTCGCAGTACGTTCGTACGACCCTATCTGTGCATGCCTGTTTCTGAAAAGCAAGTCATCGGCGTTCTCGGGGGGATGGGCCCTCATGCTGGCGTCGACCTGGTCGATAAAATCATCGCACAGACCGACGCGTCTACCGATCAGGAGCACCTGCCGGTGGCGCTGCTTTCATACCCGGAGCGTCTTGTCGATCGAAGCACATTTTTGTTTGGGGAGATCGATACCAATCCGGCGTACGCTCTGGCCGACATCCTGCGCCGCCTCAACGACGTTGGGGCCGTGGTCGCAGGCATGCCATGCAACACAGCCCACGCGCCATCGATATTCGACACGATTGTGCAGGAAACCGCACGCACCGGCCATCAGGTTCGGCTCTTGCACATGATCGAAGAGACGGTCCAGTTTATGCAGGCCACCATGCCGCATATCCAAACCGTCGGCACGCTCTCTACGCAGGCCGTGTACGAACTGCAATTGCACCGCACTCCGCTCGAAGAGGCGGGATTCTCGGTCGTTACGCCCAGCCCAGTGATGCGCGAACTGGTGAACACCACAATCTTTGACGCCTCGTTCGGACTCAAAGCGCAGAGCCATCCGGCTACGCCACAGGCCAAGCAGAATCTCTTGGATGCCATTCAGCATCTCATTGATCAGGGCGCCGACGCGGTCGTGCTGGGCTGCACCGAGCTTCCGCTGGCTCCGCTCGCTGCCGACATGGATCTGGTGCCCCTCATTGATCCAGCCGAGATCCTGGCCCGAGCGCTAATCAACGCCGTGCATCCCAACCACCTGAAACCGCTCCCCCCGCGCCTGGCTACCTTTCAAACCGCATAGCGGCACGCACTGGCCGTCTGTTGCGGCATCCCCCCGTTGAACCCGACGCGGGTCGATGCATAGGAGGGTGTTGCGCTCCTTCGTTCATGGTCTCCTTCTTCCCACGCGTTCGCTCCGTTTCGTGCCTACCCCCACTTTGCACACCTTACTGCATCCCGATCGCATTCGCCTTCGGCTGTCGAGTTCGAGCAAAGCCGATGCGATCAACACGATGGTCGACCTCCTGGCCAGCCACCGCGCAATTACCTCCCTCCCCGACGTGCGCAGCGCCGTCTTTGAACGCGAGTCGACCATGTCGACGGGCGTGGGGCACGGGCTGGGACTGCCACACGCGAAAACGGATGCCGCAACGGAGACGGTAGCTGCGTTTGCAACGCTGCATCCGCCGGTCGAATTCGATGCTATTGATAGCAGTCCCGTCGAACTGCTGCTCCTGCTCGTCGGGCCCGAGTCGGAGGCGTCGCTGCATATCAAGGTGCTGGGGCGCATTTCGCGGCTGGTGCACCAGGTCCCCCTGCGCGAGGCCCTCACCAGTGCCGACACGCCCGCAGCCGTCGTTGACACCCTGCAGCGTGCAGAAGCGACTCTATAACGATCGATGCTCGTATATCTCGCTTCCGACATCTGGCGATATCTGACCACATGCGCTGGGGGCCGGGCTTGCGCTCGTGCCATGCATTGCCAACTGTACGCGTTGTTGGCACATAGGCAGACGTGATTCGCGCTCTGCTACATTCTCGTTCGTTTCCGAATCCTCCGTTTTCTCCTGTGAGCACTTTTCAGCACATTAAAGGCACCTTCGACATCCTGCCCGATGCGTACACCATCGGCAACACGCGCATTGCGGCCTCGCACGAGTGGCGTCATGTTGAAACGGTGCTACACGAGGTGATGACCCGGCACAACCTGGAGGAGATCCGCACGCCCATGTTGGAGCCTACCGAGCTGGTGGCGCGCGGCGTAGGCGAGCACACCGACATTGTGAGCAAGGAAATGTTCGCCTTCGAGCGGCGTGGCACAAACTATGTCCTGCGCCCCGAAATCACGGCCCCCGTTACGCGCGCCTTCCTGGAGCACCACCTGGAACAGCGCGGCGGCGTGCAGAAGCTCTTCTACATCGGACCCTGCTTCCGCGCCGAACAGCCGCAGAAAGGGCGCTACCGCCAGTTCCACCAGTTTGGCGTCGAAATCATCGGTGCCACCGATCCACGGGCGGATGCGGAGACCATCGCCACCATGATTGCAGTGTATCGGGCGTTCGGACTTACCGGCGCGCGCCTGCGCATCAACACGCTGGGCGAGCCGGAGCACCGCGCTGCCTTCCGCGATGCGCTGGTCGACTACCTCACCCCGTATAAGGACGAACTCTCAGAAACGAGCCAGCGCCGCCTCGACACGAATCCGCTCCGCCTCCTCGACACCAAAGTCGAACACGAGCGCGCTCTGCTCAACGATGCGCCCACCCTGCTCGATCATGTGGATGCCGAGGCCCTCGCACACTACGACGCCGTAAAGCAACTCCTGAAGAGCCTCGACATTGCGTTTGAGGAGGACCCGATGCTCGTGCGCGGGCTCGACTATTACTCGCACACCGCCTTTGAACTGGAGCACGACGCGCTCGGTGCACAGAGTGCCCTGGCAGGCGGCGGACGCTACGACGGCCTCGCCCCGGCCCTTGGCCACGACGGTCCGCTGCCGGCGTGCGGATTTGCCGCGGGCATGGAGCGGCTCTTCCTCGCGCTTGATGCGATTGATTACGACTATCCCGTTCCCGAAACGCCCCGCGTGTTCTTTGCGGCCCTGGGTGAAGACGCCGAAGCCTGGGTCTTCAAAACGGTACACGACCTGCGCCAGCAAGGCATTCACGCCGCGCACGACCTGAAGGGCCGCTCGCTGAAAGCCCAGATGCGCGAGGCCAACCGCCAAGATGCCCCGTACACCGTCATCATCGGCGGCAACGAACTGGCCGACGGCGCTGCCCAGGTCAAAACTATGGCCACCGGCGAACAAACCGCCGTGTCGTTCCAGGACCTGGCCAACTACCTGTCGACCCCGCCTGCTGCGTAACCCCGCATTTGTGTCTCCAACGTCTCTGCCGGTATGTACCCTCGCCTCAGCGACCTCTTTGCTGATCTGTTCGGGATCCAACTCCCGTTCCCCATCTACTCGTTTGGCGCCATGGTGGCCGTGGCGGTGCTCTTTGCCATCTGGCTGACCGGACGCGAAATCGATCGCCTGTACAACACGGGCATCATCCCCGGCGTGCAGATGCCCCAGGAAGGGCGACGCCGAAGCAAAGAAGTCTCCCCGTCGGTCCTGCTCGGCACCATCGCCATTATCGTGGTGGTGGCGGGCATCGTAGGCGCAAAGATCTTCCACATCCTCGAAAACCTGGACCGCTTCTGGCTGGATCCGAGTGGGATGATCTTCGCTACGGGCGGACTCACCTTCTACGGCGGATTCATCGTGGCGGGCGCGGTCATTGTCTGGTACCTGCGGCGCTACGACCTGCCCCCCGCACGCTTTGCCGATGCTGGAGCCCCCGGCATTATGGCGGCCTATGGCATCGGACGCATCGGCTGCCACCTTGCCGGCGATGGCGACTGGGGCATTGCCGCCGACCTTGCGGCTAAGCCCGAGTGGCTCCCGATGTGGCTCTGGGCCGAGACGTATCCGAATGCGATCATTGGCGCGCCGCCTGAGCCGGTATATCCCACCCCGCTCTACGAACTGGCCATGGCCAGCGTGCTCGCTGCCGGGCTATGGATGCTGCGCAAGCACCCGTTCCAGGCCGGATGGCTCTTCTCGCTCTACCTCGTGTTTAGCGGTGCTGAGCGGCTGCTTATCGAGCAGATTCGTGTTAATAACGAGTTCGACCTTCTCGGACTCGTTGTCACCCAGGCTGAAGTCATCTCGGTAGGAATCATCCTGCTTGGCTTGGCCGGACTCTGGTACACCAGCGAGCGCACCGAATCGGCCCGCGCCACGGCCTAATCACCTATTCCGCTACGCCGCTTATTCCGCTACGCAGCGGCCCTGCGCCGTTGCTCATTGTAGTCTCTTGGTTTCCACCGTCTATGTGCTCTCCGCTTCGTCTCGCCGGCCTGTGCTTGTTCTGCTTCGGACTGCTCGCCCTGGGCGGCTGCTCCAGTTCCCCAGAGCCTCCCGAGCCCATTCGGGTAATGACCTACAACGTTGAAGACATTCGCACCAGCGATCTGAAGCGCGCCGATCATGCCCGCATGCAGCGTGCTGCTGCCATCATTCAGCATCTGCAGCCCGATATCCTGATGCTGCAAGAGATCACCTACGATCAGCCCGGCGACCCCGGCTACAGCGATGGCGATGCCCCCGGACAGAACGCCCGCCGCTTTGCCGAAAACTACCTGGCCACCCCGCAAGCAGATTCGCTCGAAGCGCTTCCGATGACCGCGTTCATGGCACCCACCAACACCGGCATCGCCAGCGGACGCGACCTCAACAACGACGGTACCGCCGTCACCACGGTCCCCGACATCCCGCCTGCGCCCTCCGACACCGCCATGCCCCCCCAGAACGACGCCGGGCGTGCCTACGGCGGAGATGCCTGGAGCTTTGGCACCTTCCCCGGCCAGTATGGCATGGCCCTGCTCGTGCGGAGCGATCTGCGCATCCAGACCGATGACGTGCGCACCTTCCGCCTCTTTAAGTGGAGCGACATGCCGGGCGCGCGGCGCCCCACCACACCCGAAACCGGCCTCTCGTGGTACGACGACGACACCTGGGCCGACATGCGCCTCAGCTCCAAAAGCCACTGGGACGTGCCCGTCATGCTGCCCGATAGCAGCGTGCTCCACATCTTGGCCAGCCACCCCACGCCCCCCGGCTTCGACGGCCCCGAAGACCGCAACGGCCTCCGCAACTACGACGAGATTCGCTTCTGGGCCGACTACCTCGACCAGGCGCCCTACATCTACGACGACTCCACCCAGACCGGCGGCCTCTCTGGCGATGCCCACTTTGTGCTCATGGGCGACCAGAACGCCGACCCCGATGGCGGTGGCAGTGTCGACGGCGCTATCGAACAGGTGCTCGATCACGTGCGCATCAACGCCGTTACGCCGATGGCCACGCCCGAGGGGCAGCGCGCCTTCTCCGACCTCTCGCCCGGCCACACCGCCGAGTGGGAGCGCCGCGTGGACTACGTGCTGCCCGCCCGCTCGCTCGATGTCGAAGACAGTGGCATCTGGCGCCCGCTCGACCCCGGCGCCGTCCGCGCCAGCGACCACTTCCCCGTCTGGATCGACATCCGCCCCCCCGGCACCGAGTAACCGAATCGCACCAACGGCTGCCTCTGCGTCGAACCGTCCCCCGTTCAACGTGCGGCATCTTCTAATAACCTGTTTGGGGTTTGGTTTGACGGCGAGAGCGAGTGCCGCTGAGGCGAAAATTGGACCACGATCAAGGTTCGTATCCGGGGCTACGGGCCGAGATTGGGGACAATTTGCACCAGGGGCATGACCTTCGGCCCCAGCCCAGCGGAGCCGCTCAGAGCCCAAATTAAGAAATCAAAACAGGTTCTAAAACCATCTCACATGTAGTCAGAGGAAAACCAAAGGTCGGCGGCTCCGCTTCCATCATCCCGATGCAGCGCGCCCAGTCCGTGCCCCCGTGCCCACGCCGTTGGCTCGTTTCGTGTGGGCTCCCGCAGGCCCATTGCCCATTCTCATTCCGCATTCAGACCAACCGTCGCATGCACTGGACGCAACGCACGCTCACGCTCGACCCGCATCCTCGCGGCGTTCACCTCATCACCGACACCGTGACCAACGCCCTACACGAACTGCAAGAGTGCACGCAGGGCATGCTGCATGTCTTCATCCAGCACACCTCCGCCTCGCTCGCCCTGAACGAAGCCGCCAGCCCCGACGTGCGCGGCGACCTGGAGCGTCACCTTAACAAGATGGTGCCCGAGGAGCAGCCCTACTACCAGCACACCCTCGAAGGCCCCGACGACATGCCCGCCCACATCAAGGCCGTGCTGATCGGCCCCGGCCTGTGGCTGCCCGTCCAAGACGGCGCACTGGCGCTGGGCACATGGCAGGGCCTCTACCTGTGCGAACACCGCAACCACGGCGGCCCCCGCACGCTCATGCTCACCCTCATGGGCCCCGACGCCTGATTCCCGCCAGCGGCTTCCTATTCCTTGCGCTTGCCCGCCCCGCTCGGTATACTACAGGGTGCATTAGTTGTGCACTCTATGTTTCTCTAATCTCTGATGCTTTTCTTCAGAGCTCGTAGAGTGGTGGACTTGCATCCTGTCGCGCCTGCTTGGATACCAGTTCCTTGTGTACAGATGTGCAAGAATCAATTTCTTCACATCAATCCCGTGACATCAATAGTCTTGCTTCCAAATCATAGTCATCTTCTTTGAAGACAGTCATGAGCAGAAATAACAATCCTTTGCTCGAAACCAACACAGTTGGGTTCTCGGTTCGCGAAACCAAAAACTACGATCTGTTTCAATTCTCAAAAACAAATCGTGAGATTAGCAAAGGCCATGTGAGAAAAATTAAGAAATCAATGGAATCTAGAGGCTTTATTCCTCATCAACATATAACGGTAGATCCCAATGGAGTAATCATTGATGGACAACACAGATTTGAAGCTGCCAAAGATCTTGGGTTGTCTATTTACTATAGCGTATACACAGAAAACTACTCAGACGAACTAGTAAGGTCTTTAAATATAACTAGCAAGAACTGGGGGTTGGAGGACTATGTCCACAACTTTTGCCAAAAGGGGTATGAGGATTATCATAAATACCAAGATTTTGTAAAACGGTACGAGTTTCCGTACGGAGTTCCAGCTTACATGTTGGGCATGTCTCTTCCCGACGTGAAGAAAGGAAGTCTCGAATGGCCAATCGACGACTCCAAAATCCATGGGGCTGCGGAGGTGGTTGTGTCTGTTCGCAAACACTCCCCCTCGAATAGCCTACCGCATAAAAAGCAGTTTATAATTGCTGTGATGGAAATAATGAATCAAGAAAAAGTTGACTCAGAGGAACTCGCACGCAAGGCTGGCGAAGCCGCCGAAGCAAATCGAGTTTCCATGCGCGATAGCAAAGATCTTTTTTTGAGGGACTTAGTCAAAGCATGGAACTATAATCGACGCAAAAACAAAATTGAGTTTGGGCTAAGATAAATTTCTTAGTCCTGCACTCTTCTAAGTAAATTAAGCATGCCTTTATTCCTTCACACAGACTTGTAATCGTGGCTCAGCTCGTAATACCACAGGGGTCGGAGCGCATCAGAGGCGGCCCCCGCACGCTCATGCTCACCCTCATGGGCCCAGACGCCTGATGGGCGCCGGAGACTGCAAGCGCAGCGGGCGTCTCCGGCGCCAATGCAGAAGCACGGTTGGATCCGGAGAGAGGTATTCGGCAACGCCCTGCAGGGCCCAAACAGAGAAAGGGAGGCGCGTTGTGTGCCTCCCTTCGCGCTTGGAGCCATGGCGAGACGCCTCGCCGCCCACTCACCCAGCAGGCGTTTTCGGGGTGGCATCACAATCCCCCTGGTCTTTAGGAGAAAGAATGAGCGCGCCCAGTGGCGGCACCACAATCGAGGCCGAGGCGGGCTGGCCGAGGTATGGATTCTCCGTCGCCTCTACGCGTCCGGCATTGCCCACACCGCTGCCGCCGTATACATCGGCGTCGCTGTTGAGGCGCTCGGTCCACGTGCCTGCCTGCGGCAGCCCCACGCGGTAGTCGGTACGCGCCACGGGTGTCATGTTGAGGACGAACACGAGCACTTGGTCGCCGTGCTGGCGCAGGTAGCTGAGTACGCTTTGCTCGCGGTCGCCGTAGTGGATCCACTGGAAGCTGTCGCGGTCGTCGTTCCACAGGGCCGGGCGGCTGCGGTAGAGCGCGTTCAGGTCGGCCACCCACTGTTGAAGGCCGGCGTGAAGCGGCTTGTCTTGCAGGTGCCACTCAATCGACTCGTCATGATTCCACTCGTGGTGCTGCCCGAACTCGTTGCCCATAAACGAGAGGACTTTGCCCGGATGCCCGTACTGATGGGTGTAGAGCACACGCAAGTTGGCCGCTTTCTGCCAGTCGTCGCCGGGCATCTTGCCCCACATCGACTCTTTGCCGTGTACGACCTCGTCGTGCGAGAACGGCAGCATGAACTGCTCCGAAAAGGCCCAGCTGAGCGTCCACGTAAAGTCGCCGTGGTGGTACTTGCGGTGGATTGGCTCCTTCTCGATGTATTCGAGGGTGTCGTTCATCCACCCCATGTTCCACTTATAGAGGAAGCCGAGTCCGCCATGATCAACCGGCTTGGTGACACCCGGAAAGGCCGTTGACTCCTCGGCGATAGTCATGGCATCGGGGAAGTGTTTGTACACCTGTGTGTTGGTGTCGCGGAGCAGGCGAATCGCTTCGAGGTTTTCGCGTCCGCCGTGTTCGTTGGGCGTCCAGTTGGTGCCGCGCGAGTAATCGCGGTAGAGCATCGATGCTACGGCATCCACCCGAAGGCCATCGATGTGGTAGTAGTCGAGCCAGAAGAGTGCGTTGCCGATGAGGAAATTGCGCACGCCATTGCGTCCGTAGTCGAACACGTAGGTGCCCCAGTCGGGGTGGTGGCGCATCTGCGGATCGTCGTAGGCGAAGAGGTGGGTGCCGTCGAAGTAGGTCAGGCCCTGCGGGTCGGTGGCGAAGTGCGCGGGCACCCAGTCCATGAGCACGCCGATGCCGTGCTGATGCATCGTATCCACAAAGTGCATGAAGTCCTGCGGCGAGCCGTAGCGGAAGGTGGGCGCGTAGTAGCCCAGCGTCTGGTAGCCCCAGGAGCCGTAGTACGGGTGCTCGGCTACAGGCATAAGCTCGATATGCGTATAGCCCATGTCGGTGACGTACTCGGCCAGCGGCTCGGCAATGTCGCGGTAGCTGTACGACTCGCCGGGCGCCTGGTGGCGCCACGAGCCCAAGTGCAGTTCATAGATGGAAATGGGCTCATTGAGCGAGTCGGGGCCGGACCGGTCGGCCATCCAATCGTTATCGGCCCAGGTGTAGTCGTCCAGGTCGACCACGATGGAGGCGATGCCCTCGTACGTGTTCTCGGCGGGCGGCTCCAGCGCAAACGCGAACGGGTCGGTGCGGTCGAGCGCTTCGCCATTGGCGTTGAGGCGGTACTTGTAGCGCGCGCCGGGCTGAGCCGAGCGAATGTGCACCTCCCAGAGTCCGCCTCCTGCATCACGCATGGGATGCGCTTCCGACGACCAGTCGTTAAAGTCGCCCATCACCGCCACGGCATCGGCGTTTGGCGCCCATACCCGAAACCAGGTCCCCTTCGGGCTGGTCTGCGCGCCCATCCACGTGTAGCACTGGTAGTCGGTGCCTTCATTCCAGAGATAGCGTTGGTCGGCGGTGAGACGAGACATAGGCGGAGGGGGCTACGCAAAAGGCAGGAAACAGATAGTGCTTCAAGATACACGCTGTGCATCCATTGTCAACCGTTTTCGGGGAATGCCAGGGCAGGCTTCGCGTTTTTTTGTGTTTCATGCTCCAAATTGCGTAATTGTCGGTGTTTGCTCTTTTCATTTGTATCGCATTGGCATGACGCGTGTCCCGTTTTCGCTTCTCAGTTCGCTTCTGATCGCCCTTCTGCTCGGCAGCGCGCCCGCATACGGACAACTGCAAGACGTTGAAACCAACCGGTTTCAGGTGTATGTGGGAGGCAGTCCTACATATCCATACAGCACCTCCGAATTCAGCGATCTCTACGAGGTTGGTTATACGGTTTCGGGTGGTGTAGGCGTTACGCTTACGCCCGAATGGGAGCTGTCTTTTCACGGGTCGTACAGTCACTTCGATCTCAGCAGTGCAGGCTACCGCGCAACGTTTCCGGCAGTTACGTTTTCGGTGAGCGGTGCTCTTTCGGTGTACTCCGGCACGATAAACTTGAAGCACCTCTTTCGCACAGAAGGCCGGTGGATTCCCTACTTTTCGGCTGGATTCGGGGTCTTTCATCGCAACGAGGATGACGTTTCGTTCGATTTTGCACCTCGGCTCGGTGCTCCCCGAACCGACGCTACCCTTGGCGGCGCGCATGTTGGCGCCGGACTTGCCGTTCGTTTGCTTGATGCGATGAGCCTGTTCCTCGAACCGCGCTACACCGCCACCGCCAGCTTTCAAGACACAGACGAGTCCACACTTGACTACGCCGAGGTGCGCGTGGGGCTGATCGTGGCGCCGTTTTGAGATCGTTCTGGATTGAAGTCGTGTGGCAGTGGAAGCCCGCATCCAAACCATGTATCCATGCCGCGTCTGATATCATCAGGCGGACCACGTCGGAAACGATTCCAGCCCCCTGCGGCTTCATAGAAGGTAGACCTTTTTTCCTTGACACGTTTTTGCTCTCTATGCTTCACCGACTGCTTGCCGCGTGTGCGGTGGCGGCCCTGGTATTTACCGGGTGCGCCTCCTCACAGTCTGCGGCTGTTTCTGATGACGAATCATCCTCTACCTCCCCCTATGAAGAAATTGTAACAGACGCCGAGTCCGACGAGGGCCTCTTCACAACGCACGTGAACGAGGAGAAGCTCTACTATGAGATTCCGGATTCGCTGCTGGGCACCGAGATGCTCATGGTAACGCGCATTGCGCAGACCGCCACCGACATGGGCTTCGGCGGCGAGAAGGCGCAGACCCAGGTTCTGCGTTGGGAGCAGCAGAATGACCGCGTGCTGCTGCGCCGCGTTAGCTATGAGAATGTGGCCGACGAAGACGAGCCGATCTACGAGGCGGTGCGTAACGCCAACTTCGAGCCGATCATCATGTCATTCGACATCGAAGCGCATAACGCTGATAGCTCGGCGGTCGTCATTGACACCACGCCGCTGTTTACGAGCGACGTCCCTGCGCTGGGCTTGCAGCAGAGCCGCCGCGAGCAGTATCAGGTGCGCAGCCTGGATGGAGACCGCACGTTCTTTGAGCGTGCAGCCAGTTATCCCGAAAACATCGAGGTGCGCAATGTACTCACGTATAATGCGCAGGAGCCCCCCTCAAACAGCTCAACCAACTCCATTTCCGTCAAGATGAACCACTCGATGGTGCTCTTGCCCGAAGAGCCCATGCAGGCCCGCCTCTGCGACGAGCGGGTGGGTTACTTCAACGTGGAGCAGGTCGACTATGGGCGCGATGAGCATCGCGCCGTGGAGCGCTGCTACATCACCCGCTGGCGCCTGGAGCCGTCGGATCCCGAGGCGTATGCCAACGGCGAACTGGTGGAGCCGGTGGAGCCCATCGTCTTTTACATTGACCGCGCCACACCCGACCGCTACCGCGAGTATCTGAAACAAGGCGTGGAAGACTGGCAGGTGGCTTTTGAAGCAGCAGGCTTCAAGAATGCGATCATTGCCAAGGATGCGCCGACTGAGGAGGAAGACCCTGAGTATAGCCCGGAAGACATCCGCTACTCAGTGATTCGGTACTTCCCCTCCGAGATTCCGAACGCCTACGGTCCGCACGTGCATGATCCACGCAGCGGCGAGATCCTGAAGAGCCACATCGGCTGGTACCACAACGTGGCGAACCTGCTGCGCAACTGGTACTTCATTCAGACTGCGGCGGCCAACCCCGATGCGCGCGCCGTCAACTTTGAGGACGACGTAATGGGCGAGCTCATCCGCTTTGTATCCGCCCACGAGGTCGGCCACACGCTGGGGCTTCCGCACAACTGGGGCTCCTCGCATGCGGTGCCGGTTGACTCGCTCCGTTCGCCCACCTACACCGCCGAGCATGGCACGGCAGCGTCCATTATGGACTATGCGCGCTTTAACTACATTGCGCAGCCCGGCGATGGCGTAGATAGCTTCGACCCCAAAGTGGGACCGTACGATACGTGGTCAGTGAAGTGGGGCTACTCGGTCCTGCCCGAGTACGACTCGCCCGATGCCGAAGAAGCCGTGCTCAACGAATGGATTCGCGAGCGGGCCGGTGAGCCTGAGTACTTCTTTGGCGGATCCAACTCGATGGGCGCTGACCCGCGCTCGCAGCGCGAAGCGCTTGGCGACGATAACATGGAAGCCGGCGAGCTGGGTATCGCCAATCTGGAGCGCATCGTGCCGAATCTGATCGACTGGACGTACCGCGAAGGCGAGTCCTACGAACAGCTCGATGAGCTCTACGGCGAGGTCGTGACGCAGTGGAATCGCTACCTGGGCCACGTCACCCGTAACCTGGGCGGCGTCTTCGAAACGCACAAGTCCTACGACCAGGACGGCATGGTATACGAAGTTGTGCCTGCTGAGCAGCAGCAGCGCGCCATGGAGTTCCTCGGTACCTACGCATTCGACACGCCCGAGTGGTTGCTTGAGGAAGGCGTGCTGCGCCGCATCGAGAACAGTGGCACCATCGACCGTATCCGCACGGTGCAGGTCGGCGTGGTGAACGATGTGCTCGATCCGATGCGCATTGCCCGCCTGGTGGAAGCGGAGGCCATGCACGGCGCCGATGAGGTGTACACCGCGCTCGACCTGTTCGAGGGCCTGCGCGCCAGCGTATGGTCGGAGCTGGCACAGGGCGAATCGATCGACGCCTACCGCCGCTCGCTGCAGCGGGGCTACCTCGACCGCATGCACTACCTGCTCAACGAAGAGCCGGACATGCCGTCGGATGCGCTCGCTGAGTACTTCGACCTTACCCCGGTGGAGGTCGCGCAGTCCGACATTCGCCCATATGTGCGGGGCGAACTGCGCACGCTGGAGGAAGACATTCAGCGCGCCCTGAACCGCACCACTGATCGCAGCACCGAACTGCACCTGCAAGATGCGCTCAGCCGCATCGAGTCGATCCTCGACACCTAAACATTGTGTCGTGTGTGCTGCATAGCACGCGCCCCTCGGGCCTTCTGGGCTGGAGGGGCGCTTTTTTGTTGGGGGATACGTAGGCCAGATGCTGCTTCATCAAGTAGGGACACGGTGCGCTGTGTCCTTGCACGCGGTGTGGCGCCAACATGCATCATCCCCCAAAGAGCAAACGCACCGCGTACACGGAAGCAATGACGCCCACGCCATCGGCAAACAGGCCCGCGGGCACCGCGTGCCGCGTCTTGCGGATGTTGACGGCCCCGAAGTACACCGCAATCACGTAGAATGTAGTTTCCGTCGATCCAAACATGGTGGCCACCATCTTCACGATGAGCGCATCCTCGCCGTACTGCGCCACCATGTCCGCCACGAGCGCTGCCGACCCGGATCCCGTAAGCGGGCGCATAATGGCCATGGGCAGCACCTCGGCAGGAATGCCAATGAAGCCGAGCACCGGATCGAGCGTGTCCACCAGAAAGTCCATCGCCCCCGAGGCGCGAAACATGCCAATGGCAAATAGGATAGCGACCAGGTACGGAATAATCATCACGGCAATCTCGAAGCCTTCCTTGGCGCCCTCCACGAAGACCTCGTAGACCCGTACGCCCTTAATCAGGCCGTACAGCGGGAAGCCGACCAGAATCGCCGGAAGCACAAAATACGAAAGGATGCTAACAATGCTGCGAATCGTCTCAAGCATGGGGTATCGCTATTACGTTATAAAACAGGAGGATGCAGAGCGGATTTTCTCTATGAGGAGTCGTTCATCGGATTGGAGTCGGCAAACCGCTTCATGCGACTCAAGAACACCGCACCCGCAATGCCTGCCACAGTGGTGCAAGCCGTAGCCAACGCAATCGAGAATACCAGCTCATTCACCTGCAGACCCATAATCGCAATAAGCAGCACCGGCGGCACCAGCTGCACACTCGATGTGTTCAGCGCCAGCAGCATCACCATGGAGTTTGTTGCGGTTTCCTCGGATGGGTTCGCCTTCTGCAAGTCCTCCATCGCCTTGATCCCCAGTGGGGTGGCCGCGTTGCCCAGCCCGAATACATTCGCCAGCAGGTTCAGCGCAATGGTGCCCATGGCCGGGTGATCTTTGGGCAGCTCCGGAAAGAGCGGGCGCAGGACCGGCTGCACAAAGCGCGTAAGCGAGTGGATGAGTCCGCCCTCCTCGCCAATCTTAAGGAGGCCCAGCACCAGCGCCAGTACGCCAATGAGTCCCAGCGCCAGCGAGGCTGCAGTTTCAGCAAAGTTAAGTCCCGCCGCGGCAATGTCGTTCAGCTTCCGAAAATGAACCGGCTCAAACGTGAGACGCGCCTGCGTAACGGCTCCCGTTACCGCATCGAGCTGGGCCGCGGCGCGAATCGGATCGCTGGTTTCGTCGCCGTAGAAGTCGCGCATGTCCTGCCACGGCTGCGGCAGCTCCGTACCGCTTCCAAGCACGATCTGGTTGCCATCTTGGGTTTGCACCAGCTGCCCCTCGTAGCGCGGCTCGGGAGCCGGAGCCTCCGGGTAGAAGGACTGAAATGCGGTCGTATCGAGGTCCACCGTTACCGGCTGGCGGCGAGCCTCCGCGTCGTATTCGTCCGGGAATGTGACCGTGACTTCAAACGCGTCGCCGTTGCGGTAGCGATCGGTCGACAGCTCCTGAACGTCGGTCGAAAGAGCAAACACCAGACTGAAGATGATCAGCCCGGCCCAGATGTAGTTGAGCATGAGCAGGTGGGGCAGATGCGTGACAAGATGCCTAACAGGAATGCGCAGCACACAGCATACGGAACGATGCCCCCCAATCGCTACCGGGGCGCAATTAAAGACATGGGGGCAGGGACACAGCGCGCTGCGTCCCTATGGTTGATGTGCGGCTGAATGTGGTACGATGCGGTAGAGCGTGCAGCGTGCGTGCTGTGCATCAATGCTGTACGAGGCGATACGCTACGCCTCTGCCGGTTTCTCCTCGCGGTAGAAATCCGCCACTTTCTGCGCTTTGGCGGGGCCCACCACGTCGGCGAGCGCCTTGGTATCCGCCTGTTTAACCTGCTTGAGTGAGCCGAATTCGCGGAGCAGCGTCTGCGCGGTCTTCTCGCCGATGCCGTGGATGTCCAGCAGCTCAGAGCGCAGCGTCTTCTTCTTGCGACGCTTACGCTGGTACGTGACGGCAAAGCGGTGGGCCTCGTTGCGCAGATTCTGCAGCAGCTTCAGCGACGGATGGTCTTTGCCCAGGTAGAGCGGGTCGGGGTCGCCGGGGCGGAAGATCTCTTCCAGCCGCTTGGCGATGCCGATGACCGGAAACAGGCCGTAGACATCCAGCTCTTTGAGTACGTTCACGGTGCTCGAGAGCTGTCCCTTGCCGCCATCCACCACGAGCAGATCGGGCCAGGGGCCGCCCTCCTTGACCATTCGTTTGTAGCGGCGGCGCACCACCTCGCGCATCGACTTGAAGTCGTCGGGCGTACCGTCTTCCACAGAGCGGATCTTGTACGTACGGTACTCGCTTTTGCGCGGCGTGCCGTTCAGGAAGACGACGCACGAGGCCACGGTTTCGGTGCCACCCAGATGCGAGATGTCAATCCCGTCGATGCGCTTCGGCAGGTCATCCATCTGTAGCGCCTCGCCGAGCTGCTTCACGGCTTCGGGCAGGCGGTCGCGCTCGCGCTTCATGCGTTGCAGCTTGTACTCGTTCACGAGCAGCTTGGCGTTTGAGCACGCCATCCGTACCAGACTCGCCTTGTCGCCCCGCTGGGGCACCCGAATCGGCACCTGGCGGCCCTTCTTTTGCCGCAGCAGCTCCTCTAACGGCACCGTGTCTTGGGTGGGATGATCGTTGGGATCGACGGCCAGGAGCACCTCGTTGGGGTGGAAGTGGGCGGATGCGTAGTAGTCTTCCACGAACGAGAGCATCAGCTCTTCATCTGAACGACCCTCAATCTGGTGCAGGTAGGTGTGGCGACGGCCAATCATCTTGCCCTCCCGCACGCGAAAGAGTGCGCCGCAGCCGACGCCCTCCTCGCGATCGACATGCAGCCCGAAGATGTCGCGATCCTCAAAGTCCTGACTCACGATCTTCTGCTGCTCGGAGTATTTTTCGAGCGCCTGAATCTGATCGCGCAAGCGGGCGGCTTCCTCAAAATCAAGATTTGCCGACGCGGCCTCCATCTGCTCCTTCAGATGCGCCGTGAGCGCCTTGGTGTGCCCGTTCAGCAGCTGCTCCACCTGGTCGATGATCGCCTGGTAGTCGGCCTCCGACTGCTCGCCCACGCACGGCCCCTGGCAGTTGTCGATATGATACTGTAGGCAGACCTCATACTTTCCGGCGTCGATTTTGTGCTCGGCAAGGTCGAGCTTGCAGGTGCGCAGCTGAAAGACCGACCGGATGGCGTCCATCATCTGGTTGAGCTGCTTCACATCGGTGTAGGGCCCGAAGTACTTCGAGCCGTCGTTGCGCACCGAACGGGTTTTGAAGACGCGGGGGAAGCGCTCGTTTTTGATGCAGATGTACGGATAGGTCTTGTCGTCGCGCAGGTTGACGTTGTAGCGCGGCTGCAGCTCCTTGATGAGATTGTTTTCGAGGATCAGCGCCTCGACCTCGGTGTCGGTCACGATCACCTCCACATCGGCGATCTTTTTCACCATCACCTCGATGCGCCCGGAGCGCTTGCGCCCGTTCTGGAAGTACGACCGCACGCGGGTACGCAGGTTTTTGGCTTTGCCCACGTAGAGCACCGATCCGCTGTCGTCGAGATGCTTGTACACCCCCGGATCGGTGGGCAGATGGTCGAGCTTTGTTTCGAGGGCTTCGGTCATGGGGCTACGCACCGTTCAACAAACAACGCCGGCATGAAACGGTCGCCGAGAGCTGCATGATTCAGCCGCAGCGTACGGATCCTGCAACCAATCATGCAATGGGAGCAACATCCAACGGGAGCAATGTCAGACATTCACGATGGATGAGCTGGCGACTCGCTACCCGCCGTGCTGGCGTCTACCGCATCCCCAAAAAGCCCGGCGACGCGCTGTCGTCGATTACCCGTCGCCTTGCTGGATCTTTGAAGGGTACTGATGCTGGGCGATCCACTGGATACCCCGATAAGGAAAGTCGCGTTGACGTGGATCTAAAAGAGGAGCACTACCGCTACCTGGAAACGAAGCACCGATGATGACCGCTTTACTCATGTTGAACAAGGTTAGATACAGGGGCTCATAACCAGCACAACGGTTCCACCTGTCGGTAGGGCTCAGCGCTAAGTGATGGAGGAAATAGGCCCGTAGCCGGAGACGGGGAGCGCCCCTGGCGCGGACGTCTCCGGTGAGGGGCGAACGGAGAACCGTTCGCCCCAGGAGGTTGCGTTGGGTTAGACCTGACAGGTCTCGCAAGACCTGTCAGGTCTTTTCTTTGATGTGGGCTTCACCAACTCACGGCGCGTCAATAAACAGCGGGGCTTCGGGGCCAAGCGGGATGCCGAAGAAGATCCAGATAGCGAGCACGAGCGTGCTCACGATGCCAAAGACAATCGAGTAGGGCAGCATGACCGCCACAATGCTCCCAATGCCAGCGCTTTTATCGTAGCGCTGCGCAAACACAATGATGAGTGGAAAGTACGGCAGCAACGGCGTCAGGATGTTGGTGAACGAGTCGCCCACCCGGTAGGCCGCCTGCGTCAGCTCCGGCGAGTAGCCCATCAGCATAAGCATGGGCACAAATGTTGGACCCATAATGGCCCACTTGGCCGAGGCGCTCCCCACAAACAGGTTGATGAAGGCGGATACGAGAATAAATACGATAATCAGCGGAATCCCGCTCAATCCGATACTGGACTCCAGCGTCTCCAGCACGCCCGCTCCGGTGATGGCCACGACCATGTCGAGGTTCGACCAGCCAAACATCGCCACAAAGTGAGCTGCGGCAAAGGCAAGCACGATGTAAACGCCGAGATCCGACATCGTCTCCGACATCATGTCGGTCACGTCTTTGTCTTTCGTGATCTGCTTGGTCACGATGCCGTAGACCAATCCGGGCACGAAGAAGATAACGACCATGAGTCCCACGATGGCCTCGTAGGCGGGCTCGAAGCCGCCCTCAGGACCGCGCAGGGCCCCGTTTTCAGGAATGACGAGGAGCGAGGCGGCCGCAACGATAGCCAGCATGGACAGGGCGCCCCAGCGCAGCCCTTTCTTTTCAAGGGCCGATGACTCCTCCGACGTGTCCATGTCGTCTTCAAGGTCTTCCGGCGGCTCGTAGTCGCCCAGGTAAGGCTCCACGACGTAATCGGTGACGACCCAGCCCGCGATGACGAACACGGGGACCAGTGCGACAATGAAATAGTAGTTCGCAAGAGCCGTGACCGCATAGTCGGGGGCCATAATCTGCGCGGCAGGCTCGGTAAAGGAAGCCAGCAGCACATCGAGCGCCGACGGCAGCAGATTGGCGCTAAACCCGGCAGATACCCCGGCAAAAGCGGCAGCAAGTCCGGCCAGCGGGTGCCGCCCTGCGCCATAGAAAAGCAGTGCCCCCAGCGGAATAACGACGACGTAGCCTGCATCTACGGCCATGTTCGACATGATGCCGGTGAACACAATCGCCATGGTAAGCAGTGCGTTCGGCACGGCGCGCATGAACGACCCGAGCGCAGCCCCGATGAATCCGGACTTGTCGGCGACTCCGATACCGAGCATCACGACGAGCACCAGACCCAGCGGGGGGAAGTCGGCAAATGTATCGGCCATGTCGGTAAAGAGCCGCTGGATATTTTCGCCTGAGAAGAGGCTCTCGACCGCGATCATCTCGCCGGTGCGCGGGTGTTCTACGCTAACGCCCAATGCGCTCACGATGAGCGATATGAGCATCGTAAGCCCGATAAAGATAAAGAAGAGCGTAACGGGCTCGGGGAGCGCATTTCCTGTTCGTTCGACTGCCGCGAGTAACCGACTTGATAAGCTACGATCAGAGGCTGGTGTATCGGTCTCGGTATCAACAGAGGAAGCATCGTCAGCCATGTAGAAGCGTAGGGGTTAGTGCAAAAGTGAACAGAGGCAGGCCAGTGCGACCATGCGGTACAACCTACGAATCAGACAGGAAAATTACACACGGAAGACTGATTTGGTATTTGCGGAAATCGTTTCGTTCTGTATGGGCTTCCCAAAAAGTCAAAAGCGCCCTCACCATACGTGAAAGCGCTTTTTCTTGTGCAATGCCGCTGTGTGCGATGTATGTGTTCATACTGCTCCCAAAGTACGCTGTCTGCTACGCACGTCGTGCGTGAACACACAGCCACTGTTTGCACTCATGGGAGCGATCCGTCAGATTAGAAGAGTGCACGAATCTCCTCAAACTTATCACGCTCAAATGAGAGGCTGTACTTCTCCGGTTCCTCTTCGTTACCAACCGCCGTGAGCGGTTCGATGTTGGACTCGTGGACTTTTGTGATAAACTCCTGCGGATCGCACCCCAATTCAGCCGCAAAATCGGCAGCTGTGGCTGCGTAGATACCACCGTAGGTCTTGATATCGCCCGAGGAGAAGTTGTCCTCACCTTTTGGTTTAAAGCTTACGCCCCGCATGTGTGCTGTTGCTGTAATGAACGCATAATTACGAACTATCTCACTCTATGCACGCTTGAGAGTTTCTCCGCTATGTGCAATGTTGCAGGTCGCACACGTTTATCGGGGCAAATGTCCCTTGTGTCGATACAGCATCCCGCTGCACATGGCGGAGCAGTGTGCAACTGTTTCACCATTCACTCGGTTGACGCAAGCAGGTAGCCTTTATACTTTCATATTGGCCTCTTTACGGCAGATCAAGACCGATGGCATCTTCCAGAAAACCAACCTCCGATATGGTAACGAGCATCGCCGCGCAGCTTATGATCTTGTATGATCATGCCATGAATGAAAAGAATACTGAAGCTGCCGAGGCCTATGCGCTGGCGCTGAACTTGCTTCGGCGTGAGACAAAAGGCATCAAGATCTCGTTTGATGGCCCGCCGCCCACGTTGCGCCGCATTCCGCAGGCGTACTTCCCAGAAGACTTGGTCGACCGGCTGCCTCCAAAGCACCGTCCTGAGCAAACGGAGTAACCCCGCGCAGGCATACGGTCGCGTTGGTGCCCCTGCCCAGGTACGTCCTAAAGAGCGCGCAACGCAAAACGCCCCAGCCTGCATTGAGCAGACTGGGGCGTGCTCGATCTTGGGGTGTTCAGTTCATCGCGTTGCGGGCGTGGTTTTCACGTACACAAGTTCGTCAGGACGCAGGCTTTTGGAGGGCCGTCACGTACAGCGTGCCTTGCGGACCCATCACGCGTACGCGAAAGCTCTGCCCCGGCTCAATCTGATCATAGATCGCGGCGAATGCTTCCACGGAGGGCGTGGGTTCGCCTGCTGCCTGCACAATAAGCTGGCGCGGCTGTAAGCCCGAGTCGCGCACGGCCGGGTTGCGTACGTCCACCTGCTCAATGAGTACGGCCCCGTCTACATTAATGCCCAGGCGCTCAAGTTCGCGTGCTGACACGTCGGTCAGGGCCAGGCCCAGCTCCTCGCGGATATCCTCAGCTGTCAATGACAGCGCTGCGCCGTCTTCGGACTCAGACTCGCTATTGGTCTCGGCCATCGAAGGCTCATCAATTCCGCCCAGCTCCACTTCGAGGGTCATGGTTTCGCCTTCACGGTTGATGGTCAGCTCCACGACATCGCCCGGCTGCTTCGCCCCAATGATATTGCTGAGCTGAAGGGAATCGTCCAGTTCTTCGCCATCGATCGCTGTGATCAGGTCGCCCGGTTGTAGGCCGGCCTCTTCGGCAGCAGTACCGTCCATCACATTGCCAACCTGTGCGGTGCCACGGGGCAGCCCTTCGCTCCGAATGAGCGACCGGCTGGCCGCGCGGTACTCGACCCCCAAGCGGGCCCGCTCTACACGGCCTGTTTCAATAAGCTGATCGGTTACGCGCTGCACCGTGTTCGACGGAATCGCAAATCCGACGCCCTGAAACTGCCCGGTGCGCGAGGCAATGGCGGTGTTAATGCCTGCAAGGCGTCCATCCAGGCTTATCAGCGGACCGCCCGAGTTGCCTGGGTTGATCGCGGCATCGGTCTGAATGAAGTTTTGCACGCCGTAGTCTTGCTGTCCCGACGGCTGCAGGCGTCCCTTGGCGCTAACAATGCCAGCGGTTACCGAGTTGCTCAGGCGCTGGTCCAGCGGCGATCCAAACGCCATAACCCACTGGCCGGGGCGAATCTGCTCCGAATCCCCAAAGCTGACCACGCGCAGGTCCTCGGCATCGATTTTTATGACAGCGAGGTCACTGAACGGATCGGTGCCTACAACCTCGGCATCGTAGACTTCGCCATCGAAAAGGCGCACATTCAGGTCGTCTGCGCCCTCAACCACATGGTTGTTCGTAATGATGTGCCCATCGGAGCGCACGATGACACCGGAGCCGAGCCCCTGGCGCACATTGCCGCCCTGCCCGCCCTGTCCACCAGGCGGACGTCCAAAGAATTCTTCGAACGGAGTGCCCTGAAACGGACTACGCCGCTCCTGGATGGTCTCAGAGCGAATCTGAACGACCGCCGGATTCACGGATTCGGCAACTTCCATAAAGGCGTCTTCGAGCGATACAGCGCGCTGAAAGCCCCCCGAATCCGTCGCGCTGATAGCCGTGGTACCGCCGGGGCCTGAGGCGCGGCTCTCGGTCCCCACCGAGTCGCCCCACCCAAAGAGATTGGCGCCGGCCGTGGTAAAGAGAATGCCCGCGATAAATGCAGCGGCGAGCAAGACCGCCACTGATGCTTTTCCTTTCACACTCATGAACGAATGTCGGTAAGATGAGCAGATCGTGATTGCGGCGAACGTAAAGCGCTTTAGGGCCGTGTGTTGAATCCCCCAAAGGCGCTCTCCCAAAAATAACGTGTGGAGCCGCTGTTTCGTATATGGCGAGACCGCCCCGCAATCGTTTGGGGGTTCTTACGTTTGCGGGGTGGCCTTGCGCATCTCGACAGTCGTACCGGATAATTGAGCGCGACTCGCCCGTGAACGCTACTCGCCTGGCACGCCGGGCTCGGTCATCGCACGGACGTCGAGGTAGTCGTCGAGCTCCTCTTCGGTCAGCAGATCCATCTCGCGCACCACCTCGCGCACCGTTTTTCCTTCCTTGACAGCGGTTTTGGCGACCGTCGAGGCTTTGTCGTAGCCAATGGCGCTGTTGAGCGCCGTGGCAATAGAAGGATTTAGCTCCAGTAGCTCCTGGCACCGTTCACGATTCGCTTCGATACCTTCGATGCACTTCTCCGTAAAGGCCGTTACGCTGCCTGTTAGAATGGAGATGCTTTCGAGCATGGCATGGGCCATGACGGGCATCATCACGTTCAGCTCAAAGTTACCGTGCTGCCCGCCCACAGTGATCGTGGTGTGGTTGCCCATCACACGGGCGGCCACCATCATCACCTGCTCGCTCTGCACCGGGTTGACCTTGCCGGGCATAATGGAGGAGCCAGGCTGAATCGTGGGCAGTGTAATCTCGCCAATTCCGCTTGTAGGACCGCTCGACAGCAGCCGCAGGTCGTTCGCAATTTTGAGCAGCGCGGTGGCAGTCGTGTTCAATGTGCTGTGGGCCTGCACATACGCCTCTTTGCCAGCCTGCTCGGCGAAGTGGTTGCTTGTTTCCTCAAACGGCACGCCTGCCAGTCCGCTGATGTGCTCGATAGCGCGTTCGGGAAACTCCGTATGCCGGTTGAGTCCGGTGCCTGTGGCGGTGCCGCCCAGCGCCACCTCCGTGAGCTCATCCGCGCCGTGCTGGATGCGCGCAATGCATTTTTGGACCTGTGCCGCGTATCCCCCAAACTCCTGGCCCAGACGGATGGGCGTGGCATCCATCAGGTGCGTGCGCCCGCTCTTCATCACATCGTCGAACGCCTCGGCCTTCGCGACGAGCGTCGTGTGCAGCGCCTCCATCGCCGGAACCAGGTCGTTCAGCAGCGCCGTGCGGGCAGCCACGTGCATGGTTGTGGGAATGACGTCGTTCGACGACTGCGACATGTTCACGTCGTCGTTGGGATGCACAGCCTTGCTTCCGCGATCGGCCCCCAGCATTTCCGACGCCTGGTTGGCAATCACCTCGTTGGCATTCATGTTCGTCGAGGTACCGCTGCCCGTCTGAAAGATGTCGAGCACGAACTCGTCATCGAGCAGCCCTGAAATTACGTCATGTCCGGCCTGCTCGATAGCAGCGGCCTTGTCGTCGTCAAGCAGCTCCAGTTCATTGTTGGCGCGGGCGGCGGCGACCTTCACGATGCCCAGCGCGCGGATAAACGCTCGCGGAAAGCGCAGGTCGCTCACGGGAAAGTTGTCGAGCGCACGCTGCGTCTGCGCGCCATACCGCGCCGAGGCAGGCACGTCGATCGGGCCCAGGGAGTCGCGTTCAGTTCGGAAGTCATCAGCCATAGCAGATGCGGGAAACGATAAAAAAAGGTTGAGCTCTGAAAATCCACTTCGAAAGATAGCCGACAGCCGCCGCCGTCGCCCATCTGTCAAGAACAAGATTTAGTCATTTATACAGGCAAGAGCTGCGCCTCCCCCAAACTGCCGCAGGCATGCAAGCGGGCCCATCTGGGTTCGTGTTGCGCGTTACATCTGCGTCCATTACGTTGCGATGCGCCTTATTATCGGTTTGTTATCGATCGCCAACCCCGCCCCTTTTATGACCACCATCACCGACGTTACCGCAATGCACGAGTGGGCCGATGCCCAGCACCAGCGTGGCACCACCATTGCGCTGGTCCCCACCATGGGGGCGCTGCACAGCGGTCATCTGGCCCTCGTGGACGAAGCGAAGCGCCGGGCGGATGCGGTGGTTACCTCCATTTTCGTGAATCCTACCCAGTTCGCCCCCGATGAGGACTACGACGCCTACCCGCGCCCCCTCGATACCGACCGCGAGATACTCGCCGCCCGCGATGTGGATGCGGTTTTTGCGCCAACGGTAGAGGCGATGTACCCGTTCGGCGCCTCGACCACCGAAGAGCCCTACGTTTCGGTTGATGTGCATACGTTAAACGATCATCTCTGCGGCGCGCATCGTCCTGGCCACTTTGAGGGCGTCGTCACGGTCGTAACCAAACTCCTGAACGCCTGCAAGCCCGATGTGGCGGTATTTGGGCGGAAGGATGCGCAGCAACTCGTTATCTTGAAACACCTTGCCCGATCCCTTCTGTTCGATGTCGAGATCGTAGGGGTGCCCACCGTACGCGAAGACGACGGGCTGGCCTGCTCCTCGCGCAACGCGTATCTGAGCGACGCGGAGCGCGACGAAGCCCCGCAGGTGTATGCCGCCATTCAGGCCGGTGAGCAGGCCATTGTCAATGGGGAACAGCATGCCGAAGCGGTGGTTCGAGCGATGCAAAAACCACTCGACCAGGCGGAGCACGCCCGCGTTCAGTACGCCTCAGTGGTCCATGCGTCGTCGCTCCAGCCCGTTACCCACTTACATCCAGGTGACGACGTGCTCATCGCCGTCGCCGTCTTTTTTGGCGATACGCGGCTCATTGATAATGCATTTGTGCACGTTCCATCGTCTGCCTGACTGCATCTGCCTGACAGGATTCGTCCTCGTTCTACGCTGACCCACCCCGCGCCCCCTGTATGACCGTCACGATGTTCAAGTCGAAACTGCACCGGCTCCGCGTTACCGAAGCTGATCTTTACTACGAAGGGTCAATTACGATCGACCGGGAGCTGCTGGATGCGGCGGGCATCTTGCCGCACGAAAAAGTGCAGGTGGTCAACGTGAACAACGGGGCGCGCCTCGAAACCTATACCATTGCCGACGACCCGGGCTCACGCACGGTGTGCTTGAACGGTCCCGCGGCCCGTCTTGCTGCGAAAGGCGATCAGGTGATCGTCATCGCCTACGCCGAAATGACGCCCGAGGAGGCGGAAGATCACACCCCTAACGTGATTCTTGTTGGCGAAAACAACGACCCGAAGGAGCAGGTCGAAGCTGAAGAGCCCGGTACGGTGCGCGATGATACCGTCCACGACGACATCCTGATTGCGTAGGAGCGCAATCGCGTGGCAACGCGCCCCCTACCGGTATATCACGTCCCGAAATACGTTGTAGGCTGTCCGCTGCTTGAAAGTCAAGTGCGACCAGCTCACCGTGCCGGTTTCTTGTATCACCTGTCGAAATGCGTGTCCGAGTTGGTGCCTTTCGCGTCGGCTCAGTGGATCCGTCAATGCGCACTGCTGTCGCAGTTCGAACAGTTCCTGTGCCCAAACCGCTCCACCAGTATACTCGCGCCATTGGTGGCGTTTCAATGCTAAGTGATGGAAGGCATGGGTCTGTAGCCGGAGACTGGGAGCACCCTCAGCGCGGACGTCTCCGGCGGAGGCAAACGGGGGGACCGTTCGCCTCAGGAACGGGTTTATTAGGAGAGCGATCACATAACGTCTATCTACTACCGCGCCATTGATCTGCTCGATACGAATTGCGCGGATGCGCGTACGGGACGCCTACCGCACCGAGGAGATCGGGCAACCATGTACCCGAAAGAATACTTTTTCCCTCCGGTCAGGACGCACGCCCTCACAGGGCTCGTTAGGGGCTGATATGAGGGGCGTCATCAAAATGAGGATTGGCGTGGCACTATCTGGAACCGGGCTCTTTGCGGATCTCGTCGAACGTCATCTCGATGATGCGCGGATCAATGCCGTTATAGATGGCGCTCATCAGCTGTATGGTGCGCTGCGCGGCTTCTTTGAATACGAAGTGCGGCGCGGCAAACTCACAGCGCACGAAGTTGGGCGGAACGCCCCCGCTGTAGACAAAAGTGCAGGCGTCGAATTCGCAGTCTTCAAAGTGTTTACCGTCCACTGCGAGCTGTCTGCTGGTAAATTGTTTTCCCCGCACCGGGGTGCGGTTGGATTCGGAGGAAGGCGGAGTATGGGGGGAACCATCCTTTTGACTCATGGGGCACTTCGGAAACGTGGGAGAGCGAAAGATTATATTCTATAGCGTTGTCTGTCGTAACGTACTCCACGAGCGGGCGTTGCGCAGGAAACAGAGTGGCAGCGGTACGAAGCCAATCGTACGAGAGACGCAAACGGGCGCCAGCGCACGCTTCGACCCCGCGCCTGATCCGCGCGACCCGGCGTCTCCCGAATCGCAGGTGAATGGGGCCCACGCCCCGGCTCGCCCGCAGTTGTAACAGTGCACGTGTTGCCTGCGTTTACTGTGTATCATGCTCAATTCTCTACTACGTTTTCTATATCCCATGATGGAACGTTCCACCTCCACGCGCTTCCTCACGTTCGTTTGCACATGCGCGCTTCTTGCAGGCAGCCTTGCCCTGCTGGGCATGCAGTCTCCCTCCGATACCGCCCCCGATGCACCGCGTGCGTCGGCTGATTCCTCGGACGCGATCGCTAATGTAGAAGCCTTTGCGCGGCTGTACGGATACGTCCGCTTCTTTCACCCGAGCGATGCCGCTGCCGACCTGAACTGGGATCGCTTTGTGGTGCACGGCGTGCGCCATGTGTACGACGCGCCCACGCCCGACGTATTGCGCGAGCGCCTGCGCACGCTGTTTGCACCAATTGCCCCTACCGTTCAGTTGTACAGCGCTGATGCAGGGCCTCCGAATCCGCACGACATGCTTACGCCGCCCGACACCGCCGGACTCCGTCTGGTGGTGTGGCAGCATCGAGGCATCGGGCTCGGCAACCCGGGGCCTTACAAGAGCGTCCGCCTCAACCGCCGCACGCAGGAACGCAATGACGGCCCCCCGTTTGGGACGAGCGTGAAGCAGATCGATGCTACTCCGCACCAGGGCAAACAGGTGCGCCTGCGCGCCGCCGTACGGGCCGATGTCGAAGGCACGGGAAACCAGGCGCGACTCTGGCTTCGCGTAGATCGCTCGGGAGGCGAGCGCGGCTTCGGCGATAACATGGGCAACCGGCCCATTACGTCTGCCGAATGGGACACCTACGCCATTACGGGCCCCATCGCGGAGGATGCCACACGCATTATGATGGGCGGAATGCTCGCAGGCCGCGGCCAAGCCTGGTTCGACAGCGTGGAACTGCACGTCCGCCCGCACCCCGACTCGTCTTGGACGCCCATTGCGCTGCCCAATGCCGGGTTTGAAGCGGGCGAGCCGGGAAGCACGCCGCCCAACTGGAGCGAAGCCGGCGAATACCGGGCGGCAACGGTGCGCGAGCAGGCGGCGCAGGGCACACAGGCCATGCGCATCACCGCGCCGCCTTCCCCCGAACCCGTCATGGCCGAGCCCCTCTTCGCCGCACGCCCTGATGCCGGAGCGGTCGTCAACACGTCCATTGGGCGCGGACTTGCGGTGCAGATGCCTCTTGCGCTGTACAGCCGCAACGGGCACACGCTGCGCCCAGGCGATGCTCCAGCGCCCGCCCGTCTCGACACGCTCCTTGCCAACAGCGCCTCTGACACCGCCTTAGGCAGCAACCGGGCCACACACATGGCTGCTGTTGTGATGGCGTGGAACGTGATGCAGCACTTCTATCCGTACTTCGATGTGGTGGATACGGACTGGGAACGCATGCTCCCGCGCACGCTGCGCGCCATGCAAGATGCCGACACCCCGCTGGCCCGGCTTCGCGTCATGCAGCGCATGATGGCTGCGCTGGATGACGGACACGGACAGGTCTCCCATCCCCTTCTGCGCGAGCGCGCGGGTCTTCAACTTCGTGTCGATTGGATCGACGGGCAGGCCGTTGTCGCTGCCGTGAGCGATTCGCTGCGGGAGGCCGAGGCCCCCTGCATCCGTCCGGGCGACGTCATCACCGCGGTCGACGGCACGCCAAGTGCAGACGTCATTGACACGCGCAAAACGTATATTTCGGGCTCGCCGCAGTGGAGAGAGTACCGGGCGCTGAATGGATTTGCTCGCGGCCCGCGCGGCACCGACGCTACCCTTGCGGTGCCGCGCATGTCGGATGGAGGCACTGCCACATGCACGATTGCCCGTACCACCAATCGCTCCGTGCAGCCGCCGGGCCCGGAGGGGATCGAAGAAATCGAGCCCGGCGTGTACTATGTTGACCTGACCCGTGTTGAACCTTCGGCCATTCAGCAGCAGATCGACCAGCTGGCGGCAGCGCGTGGTGTGGTGTTCGACATGCGCGGCTATCCGGAGAGCGGCAACCACCGGGTGCTTCAGCACCTGACGTCCGACACCTTGCAGTCGCCGCGGTGGCAGGTGCCCCAGTTCATCTATCCTGACCAGGAGCGCCGGGTGGGCTACTACACGCCCGATCGCTGGCAGCTTCCGCCGCAAATGCCCACCATTGGCGGAGCCGTTGCGTTTCTTACAGATGCGCGGGCCATTAGCTTGGCCGAGATCACTATGGGCATTGTGGAGCACTACGAGCTTGGCGCCATCATTGGCGGACCGACGGCCGGTGCCAACGGCAACGTGAACCCGTTCTCGGTCCCCGGCAACTACCGCGTTAGGTGGACCGGAATGCGGGTCTTGAAGCACGACCGCTCGCAGCATCATCTCATTGGTGTTCAGCCCACTATTCCCGTACAGCCGACGCGCCAAAGCGTCGCTGAGGGACGTGACCGGTACCTTGAGGCCGCCTTGCAGCACATTAACGCAGAGCCCTCTTCTGACTGACGTGCCCACGCTGATGTCCTCTGCAAGCGGTCCGTTCCCACGACCTTGCACCGCGCGCGACTGGTGATGTACCCACGACACCACGTTGCGCGGGCCTTCGGCAAATGCATGCTTCGCTGCAGCGTGCGGGGCGCGGTGGGGATGGTGCGACGAAGCACGTTCCTTCGCTTCCCTCTAAAATCGCATAGTGCGAAGCCGATGCGAACGCGGATCGCCCTGCAGCGCATGTCGTACAGTCGGACCCACTATTTTTGAGTACGAACTGCTGAACGCATGGCTGATTCGCCTCGCATTTTTGTGGCGCATACTGGAGGAACGATTGGTATGGCCCGACAGCCCTCGGGCGAGTATGACACGCAGCCGGGTCATCTGCGGGCACAGATTGAGGCGCGTGGGGCGTTTCGGGGAGAGCATGTGCCCGCGTACGACATCTACGAGTTCGATCCGCTACTTGACAGCGCCAACATGACGCCCCAGGACTGGCTGGCGATGGCGACGACGATCCGCGACCACTACGACGACTACGACGGATTTTTGATTGTGCATGGCACCGACACGATGGCGTTTTCGGCGTCGGCGCTGTCGTTTATGCTGGATCCGCTGGATAAGCCCGTCATCTTTACGGGGTCGCAGATTCCGCTGGTGGAAACGCGTACGGATGCGCAGAGCAATCTGCTAACGGCGCTGCTGATTCTGGGGGCGTATGCCGACCGCATGAGCGGGGTGTTCCTGTATTTTGACGATCGGCTTCTGCGGGGCACGCGCGCTACGAAGGTGAATGCGGATACGTTTGATGCGTTTGCTTCGCCCAACTTTCCGCCCGTGGGCACGGTGGGCATCAATGTAGAGATCAACTGGCCGCTGGTGCCCGCGCCGAACGAATCGCCACGTATGCCCGACGTGGTGGCGCTGGGTAGCGCCACCGTGGCGGCGTTCCGGGTATTTCCGGGGCTCGATGCCTCGTACCTGACGCATGTGCTGGCGCCGCCGGTGCAGGGCGTGGTGCTGGAGTGCTATGGCGCGGGCAATGCGCCGAGTAACAACGAGGCCTTTTTGGAAGCGCTTCGGGCCGCTACTGAACAGGGCACCGTTATCGTAGACGTCACGCAGCCGCTGCATGGTACCGCCGACCTGGATCTGTACGCTACGGGCCATGCCTTGGCCCGGGCGGGCGTGGTGAGCGGCTACGACCTGACCACTGAGGCCGCCCTGGCGAAGCTCTACTACCTGTTCGAACAGGGCCACGCGCCCGAGGAGGTCCGCCGCCTGATGCAGGAGAACTTGCGCGGCGAGCTCACGCCGCCCGATGAGGTGCCCCCAAACCTGGGCCGCTCGCGGCAGCGCCTGGCTGGATACCGGTAGCCAGAGACGGAACCGCGCGGCCTGGATGTCTTCGCCGACGCGGCAGGGCGCCGCCCGTAACGACTATGCAACGCAAGAAACGATTTATGTGCTTCGTATTCCAATATCTTGATATAAAGATAAATAATCATGTGATAATACGCGTTATGAACCGCGACCGCCGCCGAGCGCTGCAGGTGTGGATTGCGTTGAACCGTGCGCAGCACGCCATTGACGCGCCGCTGCGTCATCAGGTGGAGTCGCACGGCCTCACCATGAAGCAGTTTGCGGTGCTTGAGGTGCTCTTGCACAAAGGACCGCTCCCGGTGGGCGAGGTGGGCGAGCGCGTGCTCCTTACCAGCGGCAGTATGACCTACGTGCTCGACCAGCTGGAAGACGACGGCTTGCTCGTTCGCCGCACTGATCCCAGTGATGGGCGCATTCAGCAGGTGGCGCTGACCGATACCGGGCGCACGCTCGTGGAGCAGGTGTTTCCTGAGCACGCTCAGTTGTTGCAGTCTCTAATGGACGCGCTCTCCACGCCCGACAAGGAGACCCTCTTCCGGCTGCTCCACCGCCTGCGCGACAGCGCTGCATAAGCGCGTTTCTACACACGAACTGACTCTGTACTCTCATGGCTTCCAACGACACACTCCAGGGCATCCACCACGTATCTGCCATTACCGCACGTGCCAGCTACAACGTGCAGTTTTACACGCAGACGCTGGGGCTGCGCCTGGTGGCGAAGACCGTGAATCAGGATGATACGTCGTCGTATCACCTGTTTTATGCGGATACGCATGGCTCGCCAGGCACCGATCTCACGTTTTTCGACATTGCCCGCGCTCGCGATCAGCGCGACGGCACCGGACTCATCACCGGCACCTCGCTGCGGGTGCGGGGCGAGGCGGCGCTGCAGGCGTGGGCCGAGCATCTGGATGCGGTGGGCGTGCGGCGTACGCCCATCCACCAGCGGGCCGGGCGCGCCGCGATCACGTTTTATGATGCCGAGGGCCAGACGCTGCACCTGGTCGATGACGCACCTGATGTAGATCGCCTGCCCGACACCACACCATGGACGCAGTCCCCAGTGGCCCCCGAGTACGCCATTCAGGGCCTCGGGCCCGTCGAGATTACGGTGGATGCCGATGCGCCTACCCGAAAGGTGCTTACCGACGTGCTCGGCCTGGCGCCGACCCGCGACTACACCGTTGAGGCGCCTGACTCCGACGGGGACCTCCCGCATCCCCCTGACACCGCCACCGTCTTTTCGATTGGCGATGGCGGGTCGGCGGCGGAACTGCACCTGATTGAGCGATCGGACGCCGGGCGCGGCTGGCTGGGCAAAGGCGGCGTGCACCATGTGGCGCTACGTACACCCAACGAAGATACCATTGCCGACTGGCACGAACGCATTACGAGCGCGGGGCTGAACGTCTCGCCCATCATCGACCGGCACTACTTTACGTCGATTTATGTGCGCGAGCCCGGCGGCATTCTCATCGAAATTGCAACCGATACGGGGGCCCCATTCCCTGTGGAGGAAGCCGACGCCGGCAAAGTCACGCTGCCTCCGGCACTGGAGCCCGACCGGGCCTCCATTGAGGACAAACTCACACCGATTGAAGCGGCTTCAGAACCTGTAGCATAGCATCGTGTGCGGGGTCCTGCTCTGCGCATCCTTCTATTTTCTTTTGCACAACCAACCGATTTTGATATGGCTACTAACGTTCTTATCCCGTTTTACTCCTCGTACGGACACACGTATCAGATGGCCCAGGCTGTGGCCGAAGGAGCCGAAGGCGTCGACGACACCGATGTGCAACTGCGGCGCATTCCGGAGCTGGAGGGCGCCCGCCAGGCCATGAGCGGTCAGGATGCTTACGTGCAGGCCCAGGAGGCCATGAGCGATCATCCCGAGGCGACGCACGACGACCTGCGCTGGGCCGACGGCATCATCTGGGGCTCGCCCACGCGCTACGGTAACATGACCGCGCAGATGAAGCAGTTTCTCGATAGCACCGGTGCGCTCTGGCAGAACGGCGAGCTGGAAGGCAAAGCCACCGCCATGTTCACCTCGACCGCTACGATTCATGGCGGCCAAGAGACGACCATCCTGACGAGCTTGGTGCCCCTCTTGCATCTGGGGATGATCTTCGTGGGGCTGCCGTATGGCGAAAATCCGCAGATCCTGACGACCGATGGCATTGGTGGATCGCCGTACGGCCCGTCCACCCTCGCGGGCGGCGATGGCTCGCGTCAGCCGGTGGAAGAGGAGCTGCTCTCGGCCCGTAACCTCGGCCGCCGCGTAGCTAACGTATCCGCACGTCTGAAGGGACTGTAAGCGCCTCGCGGACGTCGTACAAGATCACGAAAGCAGCCTGCTCCGATATGGAGCGGGCTGCTTTGGTAGTGGGTAGACGTTAAGTGGTCATTTCCCTGATAAAAACCTTCCCTGGGGCGAACGGTCTCCCATTCGCTCCCATCAGCCCCGCCGGAGACGTACGTGCCGGGTAGCGCTCCCAGTCTCCGGCTACTGGTATATTTGGTCCATCACTTAGCATTGAGCCGCTACCATAATCTGTTACTCCTCATCCAGGATGTAGATATCCGGCAGGTTACGGGCAATCTGGCCGTAGTCCAGACCGTAACCAATCACGAACAGGTCGGGGATGTTGAAGCCCACGTAATCGAGCGGCACATCGGTGTCGTTCGACGTGGGCTTGTGGAGCAGCGTCACGGTGCGCAACGAGGCCGGCCGGTGCGACTCCATCATGTTCAAGATGAACTGCATGGAGAGCCCGGTGTCCACGATGTCTTCGATGACAATCACATCGCGGCCTTCCAGGTTCGCGTCAATGCGCTTCAGCTCGGTGACCTCGCCGCTGGAGACCTTCTCATCGCCGTACGACGACAGCTTCATGAAGTCAATCTCGCAGTCGATGGTGATGTAGCGCATCAGGTCCGCCGTCACCATGAACGCGCCGTTGAGCACACTTACCAGAATGGGCGTGCGGCCTTCGTACTCCTCGCTGATGGCAGCGCCAATCTCCTGCAGGCGCTCCTGAATAGCCTCGTCGGTCAGATACAGACGGAACTGCTCGCCCCGGCAGGTGAGCGTCGTATCAGGCGCCTGGGGGGTCGTGTCGGTCAAATCGCGGGTCAAAGACATCGGGATCGTCGTCAACTGTGAACAAGGGTGGGTCGATGCAACACGCGTCAACATACACAGACGGACGGTGAAATGGTAGCGGCAAACCGACTATTCACCCGCGTTCGGGCGCGGTTTCCAACGCATCTGTACAGCGCAATTTGTGGAAGCGGTTACACGCGCGGCGTGGTGGATGCGATGGCCCACGACCCACAGAATGCGCGTCGCATCCACAACAACCAACTGCTCACCCCGCCGATGCGGCGGTACTTTTGCGTCGGTGAGGAGGTCGCTCACGGATTTATGACCGGTCATGCCCAGCGGCTGCAGGCGGTCCCCACTGCGCCACGGGCGCACGGTTACGGGGGGATGCCACTGCGCTGCATCCACGTAGGCGGTGTTCGAGCTTTCACGGAGCGCGCGTTGCACCGGCACAGTGGTCTTGGCGCAGTGGAGTGTGCCCGTAGGTAGCTGTACGGGCGGATCTGCGAGCGAGACTGGCTGCGCATTGGGGAGTGCAGGCGGGTCGGCAACGGCCTCCAGGTGCGTGCGTGTGCGCCACACCGTTGCGGCTCCGGCCTCCACGCGACGCCCGACCTGGGCATCCGTCAGATCCGCAACGGCTTCCGCCACAGCCTGCGTGTGGGCCGCGTCGGGGCAGGCGGTGCGCAATAGCGTGCGTGCCAGAGCCGTCTGCATAACCGGGGCCGCATCGCGCATGGACGTCAGGTCCAGACGCCCGCCGTGCGGGGTAGACGTGTAAGCGGCATCGAAGCGCGCGCGCAGTGCAGGCGTCCAGTGCTCGTCTACATACGAGCGCAGCAGCCGGGCAGTGTCGTCGATGCGAGCCTCCGCGTCCGATGCAATGTCGCGCAGCACCGGCAGCACCTCGTGACGCAGCCGGTTGCGGGTGTAGGCAGCGCGCGTGTTGGTGGGATCGGCGCGATACGGCACGCGGTGGGTCTCGGCATAGGCTTCGATGTCCGCCTTCGGGGTGTGCAGAAGCGGGCGCCACAGGCGCACATCGGGGTCATTGTGCAGCGGACGCGAGTGTGGCATCCCCGCCAGTCCACGCGGTCCGGTGCCGCGCAGCAGGTGCAGCAGCACGGTTTCAACCTGGTCGCGCTGATGATGGGCCACGAGCACAGCCCGGCTGCCATGCGCGTGTGCCGCGCGATGCATTTCAGCGTAGCGCACTCGGCGCGCGGCCTCTTGCGTGTTGCCGCTGAGCGTGGCGGGATGGTGCACCACGACCGGCCAGTCGGGCACGTGCTCCTCCGCCCACGTCTGCACCAGCGCGGTGTCGGCATCGGCAGTGGGGCGCAGCCCATAGTTGACGTGCACAATGACGCCGCGTGCGCCTTCTGCGGCCAGCGCATGCGTCAGCACCATCGAGTCGATGCCGCCACTTACGCCCACAACCACTGGCGCAGCGCGCCCCTCCGCATCCGCCAGAACCGAAGCCACTGCCTCACGAATCGACATGATGCATTCACGTATGAGGCGAGCAAAGCAGAGGCGAGCAAAGCAGAAGCGAGCCCCCAAACGCACGAAGCCCTCTTGCCATAGGATGGACAACAGGGCTTCGCGCAGGCAGTGCGAGTGCCATCGGGGAGTGTGAAGCAACTCGCTTAGAAGTAGGCTGCACGGTTGTCGTCGATGGTGGCCCCTTCGCGGAGCGACTCGATCCACTGGTTCACGACCTGTTGCTGGCGCTGGGCGCGGAGCTGCTCACGCAGTTGCGTGCGCTGGGCGTCGGTGAGCGGCTCGGGGTCGTTCCAGTTGGTGACCTCAACAACGTAGGCGGCATTAGCGCCCCCCACAACGCCGGAACGCTCGTCCGATTCAAGGCCGAAGACGGTGCCGGTAAAGGCGAGGTCGCGACCCAGGCCCGGAATAACGTTGTCGTTGTAGCCCACGCCATCGCGGGTGCGGAGGCGCGTGTCGAGGGCATCGGCCAACTCTTGCAGCGAAGCAGCGCCCTGATACGCATCTTGCATGCGCTGCACCTGCACGGCCTTCCGTTTCTCCTGCAAGACGCGCGGCTCAATCTGGTCCTCAACATCGCTAAACGAGCGGTAGCCTGCGTCTTGGATGCCAGTGAGGTGCGCCACGACGAACCGATTGTCGAGTTCAATCACATCGCTGATGATGCCCGTTTCCTCGGCACTCGACAGAAAGTCGCGCAGCGCGCGGCTCTGGCCGAGCCCGGGGAACGTGACATCGCCGTCTTGGGCGGTTAGCTGATCCACGGGCGCATTCTGGTTCGCGGCTTCCTCCTCAAAGTCGCCCTCGTCGGCGTAGAACGCCACATCGTCCATGCGATCCTCAAGGTCGCGCAGGGTGGCCACGCTGGGACGAATCTCCAGCGCCATCTGGGCAATGTCAACAGCCACGTTGGGCGCGCCGTCTTCTGGTTCTTCAACTGGTTCCGTACCCACAATGCGAATAAGCTGCGCGTTGCCGCCAGCTACCACAATGTCGGTCACACGCCCCGGTGTCGGATCCGCAAACACCGCCTCGGCTACCGGAGTCGGCAGCGACGATGCTTCGACGAACTCCTCGGCGTAAGACACAGCCGATCCGTTGCGATCCAGAAAGCCAGCCACGTCGTCGGTGGCGGCAAACTCAGAGCGCAGGGATTCCAGGTCTTGAATAACGGCTGCCGAGTCTTCGGTCGTAGATACTTTGGGAAGCGACGCGTACTGCACTTCGTAAGTGCGCTCGCGGCGGAAGTCCTCGCGGTTGGTGTCGTAGTAGTCGCGCAGATCCGACTCGGCAATCTCAACATCGTTGCGGCTGACCGAGGCGTAATTCAGGGCCACGTACTGCACATCAGCCGCGGCGTTCTGGCGGAAGTGCGCATCTTGCACATCGCGCTCAGACACATGCACCGTCGATTGCAAGAGTGTGTTCATCTTATTCTGGCGGCGCTCCTCGCGCAGAAAGTCCTCAAGCTGCAGCCAGCTTTGACGCATATCGGGGTTCTGCGCCAGGTTGGCGATAAGCTGCTGGTCGACCTGGCCCGAGTCGTCCGAAAACTGCTGGCGGATTACCGGGTGCGGATTGTCGCCGTAGACCATGTCCATGACCTCGGCATCGGTCACGTCGACACCCAGGCGGTCCATCTCCTGCTCAATGAGCTGCGTGTTTACAAGCTGCGTGTAGGTTTGCTCGCGCACCATGTCCTGCATCTGCGGCGTTACATCGCCGCCCATCTGCTCGCGCATGCGCTGCATCTGCTGCTCCACCGCCTGCTGGAACTCCTGGTACGTGATGTCGGCGCCATTCACCACGGCAATGTTGCCCGTAGGCTGCCCGACCGTGTTAAACACGTCCGAGTCTTGCAGCGTCCAAATAACGCCGAACGAAATAACGAGAATCCAAAGGATGACTCCGGTGTTTTCCCGGAGCTTGTTCATGACGCCCATACGATCCAGTCGGTCGGTGTGGAGGATGTGACGATCTTGTCAATGGCTGTTGCGCAACCTCTCCGTACCCAGCCCGCTCTCAATTGTTCTTCAGTTTGGGGATGCACAGGCCGCGCTCATCCGTTCTTCGTTCTTTGCTCGCGCTTACGCCCGGCAGGAGCCGCTTCGCATCGATGTCTCGCTGGACAAAGGTACATCCGGTGTGCCTTATGCGTCCTGGTGCCCACGGCACTGCCTTCCCAGGGCGGGCGCACGGCGCGTACGTGTCTGGCGACTATGTAGCCTGTGCACCTGTGCCGGGCGGTGTTTAGGTCAGGTTAGAGCGGGGCAGAGGGGCCCGAAGGGTCATGCTTGTAATGCCCCTGAACAGCCTGCGTCGCACGGCGGAGCCATGCGACGATTGTAAGCAAAGAACCCTGCCCCCAGGCGTTCATCGAAGCACAGCGCGCCGTCCCCTACGGGATAACCTGGCACCGACGGCTCCCCGTCGGTCTAATGGCAGCGGACGCTCCTGCGTCCGACCCGCAGCGTCGCATCTATTCGGTCGTATTTCTGCCAGAGACGTAAGCGGTACCGAAAGCATTCGGCACAAGTTACCCGGCTATAGGACGTCCCTGCGGAATAACTGCGCCGTCTACGGGTACATGCAGCGCATCGGCTTCTATTCAATAATCACGATCGATCGCATGCGCGCCTTCCGCTCTTCCACGATCTGGACTACGGCTGGACTCGCGTTCATTCTGGGGGCGGGCCTGGCTGCTATTGGGTGGCAGGTGCATCCAGCGGGCGCACTCGTGGGGCTCGGGGCTGCGGGTGCTGTCGCGTACCTGGGCCTCCGCCGCCCCTACCAGCGGTGGAAGCGCGCACAAGCGGGGCTGCCCGAAGACTGGCGCATGTGGCTGCGCACCCGCGTCCCTCCGTATAATGCCCTTGATGCCGCGGGCCAGCAGCGCTTTGAACGCGACGTGCTCTTCCTGATGGATGAGTTCGACTTTGAGGGCATCCGCGGCGTAACGGTGACCGACGATCTGCGCCTGAGTGTGGCTGGAGCGGCGGCGCTTCTCTTGCACGGTCTACCCGACTGGGAGCTGCCTGGCACGCGCACGGTGCTCTTTTACCCGGGCCACTTCGACGACGCATACGACGGCAGCCGCGATGCGGGCTACGACGGCATGGCACACGAGCAGGGCCCGCTCATCATGTCGGCCCCAGCGGTGCGGGCCAGCTGGCAGCATCCGGGTGATGGCAACAACGTGGTGCTGCACGAACTGGCGCACCTCTTCGACTTCGATAACACCGGGCCCGATGGCGTCCCCTCGCTCGTGGATGGGCGCTCGGCAGCGGTGTGGCAGCAGCTCATTCGAGATGAGATGCGCAAGGTGGAGCGCGGCACGTCGATCCTTGATCCGTATGCGGCCACGGCGCCGTCGGAGTTCTTTGCGGTGGCGGTGGAGCATTTCTTTGAGGAGCCCGACGCGGTGCGCACGCAGCATCCCGAGCTGTTCGAGGCGATGACGGCGCTGTTCAACTGGACGCCTGCGCATCCTGCTGAACCCGAACCGGATGCAGATCCTGAGACGCTCCGAGACGATGCTACGTGACGGGCCCGCTGGTTTCCGGCGTAACGTCGCGGTAGGCTCCGGTTTCGAGAGTTGTGGTGAGCACGTCGAGGGCGCGATGCATGTCGGCCTCGGTGTTCCACACAAACGGGGCCATACGCAGGAAGCGGTTCTTGCGGCTGTCGGTGTAAACGTCTTTGGTTTTTAGGTATTCGCAGAGCTTGTGCGCCTCAGGCACCTCCAGCACGAGCAGGGTGCTCCGCTGATCCGGATCGTGGGGCGAGCGCATGGAAAAGGGGGCCTCGTCGGCGCGGTCGATGACGATCTGACTCAGGCGCTGCGTGTGAGCGTGCACGGCGTCGAGCCCTGCTTTCAGGAGCAGGCGCACGCCTTCTACGGCGTGGTAGAGCGAGGCGACAGCGGTGGTGCCCCCCAGAAAGCGGCGGCGCACGTCGGGGTGCGGGGTCGGCGTGTCGTGGAATGCAAACGGCTCGGCGTTGCCGAACCAGCCCGTAAGCCGCGGGGTGAGCTCCAGCCCCTCGCGCAGGTAGACGAAGCTGTTGCCTGAGGAGCCGCAGCCTTCTTTTAGCAGCCCGCCCATGTAGGCATCCACACCCAGCGCATCCACCTGAATGGGAAACGTGCACGCGCTGTGGTAGCCATCAATGACGAAGAGCGCGCCCTGGGCATGAGCAGCATCGGCCACGGCACGCAGTTTGTTGTCGGGGATGCGCTGTCCCGTGGTAAACCCAACATGGCTCAGCACCACCATCGCCGTATCCGCCCCGATGCGGTCGATGACACGCTCCACATCAATATGCCCGTGTGCGGGGCGATCCACAACGGCGGGTGCGAGTCCGTTCAGGGCGTGCCAGCGTTGCACGCTGTGCTTCACCGACGGAAACGCACTGTCAACGAGCACCACCTCATTTCCGCGCTCAATGACCTCGGGCGCCGAGAGCAGGCATTGCATCGTCCAGTGCACGTGTGGCTGCATGATGCAGGTGCCGTGCGGCGCGCCCAACAGCGGGGCAATGAAGGCATCGCCCAGAAACATGGGCAGCGTCCACCACCCCACGTTCTCATTGGAGCCGTTCGTGGCCTTAGGCTGCCAGTGATTGGGGACGTGGTTCCAGGCATCCACGCCGCGCTGGCTCCAGTCCTCAGCAAAGCGCTGCATCATGGTGGGCACGCGCTTGGGCATGAGGCCATGCGTAAAGGCGCGCAGCTCGACGGCATCGTCGGGGCCGGGGCGGACGAACGCGTTGCGAAGGTCAGCAATCGAAGACGGCATACAGCAGCAGGGGCATGCGAGGGGGATGTGTCGAGGCGATGAGCACTACGCGGCGGACTCCGCAGGCAGAATGCGACGGGCAAAGGATTCGCCGTGCTGGCGCAGGTGGTCGGCGGCTTCGAGGCCGGTTTTCCACTCGTCAGGAAAGGCCTCCCAGCCATGGAGTGTGCCCAGCAGGGCGCCCATCATGGCGCCAGTGGTGTCGGCATCGCCGCCCACGTTGATGCCCGAAAGCAGTGTGTTTTCGAGCAGGGTGGGGGCCCGAGCCACCATGGCCGCGGCAAAGGGCCACGCCTCGTCGGCAGCCACCCCCGCGCCATTGCAGACATCGCGCAGATCGAGCGGAAACTCGCGGAGTTGGTCGCTGAGCTGCTTTAGGCGATCGGATACGCGGGCATCGTCGCCCAGCTTTTCTTCGGCCCAGGTTGTCGTATCCACCAAGTGCTGCCAGAAGTCCGCGCGGTCGAAGGTGTCGAGTGGATGCGTGGCACAATAGCGGGTGGCCGCGGCCTGTCCCCATCCGGCAGCAAGCGCGGCAGGATGAGCATGCGTCACCGAAAGGATATCGCGGATGGGCGGGAAGGCGGCATCGCGATCGAGGTCAGCGGCTGCCCACCAGAGACCAAGCGGAGCGGCGCGCATGGCGGCGCCATCGGTGGCGCGTTCGGCGCGGCCGGCCTTCAGCGGCGGTGTGCCATTGGCCAAGCGCTCAATAGCTGCCGTGGTGGTAGGGCCCCAACGGCGCGCGTCGTCTTGCAGGGCCACGTACTCGGATGCGATCTCGGCGGGCCACTGATCGGGCGCTGCTGTGGCCACCACACGAGCCACCGCAAAGGTGAACTGCGTATCGTCGGTCCACTGCCCCGCGGAAAGATCGCCGCGCCCATCGTCGTCGCGGTACTCCTTGATGCCTTTGTAGTAGGTGCGAATGTTCTGATGGCTTAGGCCTTCAACAGGCATGCCGAGCGCGTCTCCCACAGCGGTGCCAAGCAGCGTGCCCAGACAGGTATCGGTAGTCATACAGAATCGAAGATGATAAATAGGCGCAACGTATGAAGCGGGCATCGGTGTAGTAGAGAGCAGCATATGCTCCCTGCATCACAACGCATCTGCTATACGACACATTGGGGGTTATGTTGAACCGGATTTGTTGAACGAATTGATTGTACACGCATGACCGATTGGCTGGTCGGGGCCTGGGCGGTATTTCAGAAGGATGTGCAGATTGAGCTGCGTCAGCGGGTCGCCCTGAATATGCTTGGACTGTTTGTGCTCACGACGCTCGCCCTGGTGCTGTTTGCTGTGGGCCAAGAGACGCTGGCGCCCGCGGTACAGTCGGCCCTGCTGTGGATTGTGATTTTGTTCTCCGCCTCAATCGGACTGGGGCGCGCGTTTGTAAGCGAGGCCGAGGCGGGCACGCTCTTGCTGTTGCAGCTGCACGTGCGCGGCAGCATGGTCTTTGCCGGAAAGCTGCTGTTTACCGTGCTTCTGGTGCTGGGGCTAAACGTGGTGGCCGTATCGCTCTTTGTGCTGATGCTGGATGTGTCTGTGGGCGCGCCGGGCTTGCTCGTGGGCGTGCTGGTGCTGGGCGCGCTGGGGCTCTCGGGCGCTACCACACTGCTGGGCGCGCTGATTGCTCGGGCGCGGCAGCGCGGTCCGCTCCTGCCCGTGCTGCTGCTTCCGGTGCTGATGCCACTCCTGCTATCGGTCGTCGAGGCCACGCGCATCGCCCTCACAGGGGGCACCTGGCGCGCCGCCCAAGACGAGGTCCTGACCCTGATCGGGTTCGCCGGCACAACCATCACCGCTGCGGTGCTTTTGTTCGACTACGTGTGGCAGGAGTGATGCCCACTCCGCATGCTTCGTTGGTGTGGAGGTGTGGAAGGGAGAGCGGGTGAACAAAGAGCCATCCCCAATGCGTTAGCGGTTTAACGCTAAGTGACTGTTAAACATACTATCAGGCGTAGACTGGGAGCGCCGTCCGGCGCGGACGTCCCCGGGGAAGCTGACGGGAGCGAACGGAGGAACCTGTCCCGACTGCTGTCGGGACCGTTCGCCCCAGGAAAGATTTTTATCAGGGGAGCGATCACTTAACGTCTATCCACTCCCCCAACGCGAGGCCAAAGGTCGACTGACGAAGCAGATCCAGAGCCCCGTAGAGAAGCAATACTGTGATGCTACAACCGGATTGGGGACAATCTGTTATCTGCGCGCTGCTTACGGCGTCCATTTCAGCGTGCCCTCGTACACAGCGCGGGCCGGTCCGTCGAGATGCCAGGGGGCGGGCGCCTTCTCGTCGGATGCGGGCCCAACCTGAAACGTGCCCCCTGCTGTGTGGATGGTGATCGGCGGCGTGAGCGTCTCTTGCTGTAAGGCCACTGCTGCCACGGCCAGCACGCCGGTGCCGCAGGCAGCGGTCTCGGCTTCTACCCCTTTCTCGTACGTGCGCATCCGGGCGGTGTGTTCATCAAGCACCGCCGCCAGGTTGACGTTGGTACCTTCGGGGGCAAACGCGTCGTCGTGGCGCAGGGGCGGGGCCAGCGTGTCGAGCGGCGCTTCGTTCAGCGCGTTCGCTGCATCTGCAAACGCAACGATGTGCTCAGTGCCCGACCAGACCTGGTGCCAGTCGAATCCGGCAGCGTCGGCGGTCTGCGGCATGACATGAGCCGTGTAGCGCGAGGGTTCAGGTACCCACAGACGCACGGGAGCGTCGGGGTTGCTGGGTACATCGGCCGTGTAGCGTCCAGCATCTGTGCTGAAGGTAAGGCGCGTGCCGCTGGAGTGGGAGGTGCCGAGACCGGCGTTGGCAGCGAAGCGCGCCAGGCACCGGGCCCCGTTGCCACACATCGTAGCCATCGAGCCGTCGGCGTTGACGTAGCGCATTCGAAAGTCAGGGACGGGTGTTGAGGAGGCACGGTCCTTCGCATCCCCCTGTACCGATGCAGATTCGGATGGATGCAGGGCGAGCACGCCATCGGCCCCTACGCCTCGGCGGCGCGGACACCAGCGCCGGGCCAGCGCCTGTAGTTCGGCATCGGAAAAGTGGAAGAACCGGTTGTCAACAACGATGAAGTCGTTTTCGGCGCCTTCCATTTTCGTGAACGATACAATCAGGTCGGGCATATGGCAAACAAACGCTGAAACGGTACATACTACATGCGGCGGGGCCAATGCGCCCCTTTCGTGTTCTGATTCCCCGGTTTGCTACACTGTCCTTGGCTGAGAAACGTTTTAGCATTCAAGACACCGATCCGCTCCTCCTGTTTGGCTTCAACGATGCGCACTTGCGCACGGTGGAGCAGGCTTTTCCGGAAGCATCCATTACTGCACGCGGCACCACCGTATATGTTGAAGGCCCAGAAGAGGTGGTAGAGGCCGTTGATGCGGTCTTTCAAGAACTGATGGTGCTCCTGGAGCGCAACGACGCACTGGCCGAGGAGGACGTGAAGACGGTGCTGGCGCTGGAGCAGTCGAACAGCGATCCGGCTCCGACAACGAACACGCCCGATGCCGATGTGGTGCTGCACACGCCCGACGGCGAGGCCATTCGTCCGCGTACGCCCAACCAGGCCAAGCTCGTCGAGTCGGCGCGCACCAACGACGTCGTTTTTGCGATTGGCCCGGCGGGCACGGGCAAAACCTACATGGCCGTGGCAATGGCCGTAGCCGCGCTGAAAGAGCACCGCGTTAAGAAGATTGTGCTGGCGCGTCCGGCCGTAGAGGCGGGCGAGCAGTTGGGCTTTCTGCCGGGCGACTTCTACGAGAAGATCGACCCGTACTTGCAGCCGCTTTATGACGCACTCGGCGACATGCTTCCGCATGAGAAGCTCGCTGAGTACATTGAGACCAACCGTGTGGAGATCGTGCCCCTGGCGTACATGCGCGGGCGGACCATGAAGTCGGCCTTCGTCATCCTGGACGAGGCACAGAACGCGACCACCGGCCAGATGAAAATGTTCTTGACGCGCCTTGGGCCCAACAGCCGAACCATCGTCACGGGCGATGTGACACAGACCGACCTGAAGAACCGCCGCCGTAGTGGACTGGTGCAGGTGCAGCACATCCTGGAAGGCATTACCGGCATCGACTTTGTATACCTGACGCCGAAAGACGTGGTGCGCCACCGCCTGGTGCGCGACATCATTGCAGCGTACGAGAAGCATGAAGAGGGATGAGCAGGGCGCAGGGCCGCCCTTAAATACAAACCGCCCCACCAAGGATCATCTCGATGGGGCAGCATGGCACGTCCGCTATGCGCAGCTTATCGTAGGCGTTAGAGCGCTACCCGTCGTACGAATAGAAGCCCTGCCCCGACTTACGTCCAAGGTGGCCAGCCGTCACCATCTTACGAAGGAGCGGGCACGGACGGTACTTGTCATCGCCCAGCTCGCGGTGCAGCACCTCCATGATGCCCAGGCACACATCGAGCCCGATGAAGTCGGCCAGCGTGAGCGGTCCCATCGGGTGATTCATCCCCAGCGTCATGACCGTGTCGATGTCCTCTTCGCTGGCCACGCCTTCCATGAGGCAGAACACCGCCTCGTTAATCATGGGCATGAGCACACGATTTGAGACAAAGCCCGGCGCATCGTTCACCTCAACGGGCGTTTTATCTAACTCAAGTGCCAGGCGCTCCACAGCATCGAAGGTCGCGTCGCTGGTGTCGAGGCCGCGCACTACCTCCACCAGTTTCATGATGGGCACCGGATTGAAGAAGTGCATCCCGATGACCTGATCGGGACGGCTGGTCTGCGCCGCCAGCCACGTAATCGAGATCGAAGAGGTGTTGGAAGCGAGAATCGCATCGTCGGGCGCCGCCGCATCCAGCGTCTCAAAGATGGGCCCTTTCACGTCGGTCGTTTCGCTTACGGCCTCAATGACAAGCTCCACATCCGACACCGCCTGGGCGAGATCAGTATGCGTGCGGATACGGTTGAGCGTAGCCTCGCGCTCAGCAGCGGTGATGCGTTCCTTGTTGACCTGGCGCTGCAGGTTGGATGCGATGGTGTTGGTGCCCTGTTCGAGCGCCTCCTCGTTGACATCGATCAGCGTTACGGTGTACCCATTCAGTGCGAGGACGTGGGCAATGCCGTTACCCATGGTGCCAGCGCCCACTACGGCGGTGTTCGAAAAAGACATAGACGGATGCAAAGGTTGGAAGCGGTTTCAGCGAATGTGTCTCCAACGTAGCCATGCGGTGCTGCACGATCCACCGAAAAATGAACGAAGGTGATACATAAGCGCTCAACTCCGGTGAGCTGTATCCAGTAATATCGTAAGCATATCGGCTCATCGGGCTACCAGCGCGCTTGGCCCATTGGCTGTGAGCCAATCAGAGACACGGCCCCCAGTTGCATCGGCCCATTGAGATGGTTTACTGCGCATCGCTCGCCAAACATCAACCCGTTGGTTGTATGCAGTGGATCAAGCTCATTGGTGGCCTGGTTGCGGCGCTCTTTCTGTTTTTCATTGCTGGTCTTTGTGTTACAACCCTCATCAATACTCCTAACATCACCCCGGGAGGGGTGCAGTTCCTTGGCAGTGTTGCGCTGGTTACGGGCGGTCTTGGTAGCGGCCTTGGAGTCTATCTCTGGCGTAGCGGATAGCCCCGTGCCGACGAAGCAGCGGAATCGCGATCGTCTCCCGCCGATCCGGCTGACCGACGACCGCGTGACGGCCGCGACTATGATCACCGACCACTAGGAAGCCGAGTGGATCGCGTCGCAGATCGAGGAGGCCGCCGCTGAATCTGCTCGTTTCGCCTGAACAGGGCTGCCTGCGCCGGAAGCGCGCACCGCAAGGGATTACAGTAGGGCGCGCCCTCCTCTTGTAAGCAATACCGCCGAAGACAGACGCACTGGGCTGTGCGGACTTTTATCTGCATCCTGGGCAGATTGCCAGTACATTCACGAACTGATTTCGTAGGGCACAATACCACATAATGGCGTCCACGCGCAACACACACCGCACATGCTCTCGTCCCACCGCATCCATACCGACGCAACGCGCGCTCCACACTGGAGCGTGTGGGTGCTGACGGTTGTCTTGCTTGCGGTAGGACCACTGTCGGGGTGGAGCACGATTGTGACACACCTGAGTGCCGGACAAAGCGGACCGTGTCCGCACCATAGTAGCGGACCGCACGTCTGCCCGCACCATGCGGCCATGCAAGCGGCCCATGCCACCAAGCATGATGCCGATATGCCCGCGCCGCCTGAAGGCGCTACGTTTTGCATGGACCATGCGGCGATGCCGCAGCACACCAACGCAACGCCCGACACACCACAGGTGCGCTGCACATGCAATCATAACGACGACACCTCGGAGGAAGCCGTGCGCGTGTTGGACAAATTCGTGCTGTCCACGCCTGGTCAGTTAGCTCGCCCGCTGTACACGTACGCGCTGAAGAGCGCCTGCACTTCTCTTGCGCCCACCGTCTGGGCCGATGATATTTTCCGCCCACCCCGCACGTAGACCGGCGGATTGGTTCGGGTGAACTGCACAGATGTATCGTTGCATCTGCACACGATGCCATGCCCTGTCGGGCCGTATCGTCCCCGTATGCCGTGCACCGATCTGCCGCTTCTCTCTTTGGAGCCGCCGTGCTCCCACACCTATTCGGTCTACGTCAACTACTTTTTGTGTACCACATGGATACCTATATCCGAAGCGCACATATGCGCGTTCTCTCTGTTTTTACTCTATTTATTGCTCTTTTCTTCGGCCTGAGCAGCATAACTACCGCGCACGCACAGTCCACTGGTAGCCTTAGCGGCACCGTAGTGCGTGCCGACACCGAGGCGCCCCTGCCCGGAGCTAATGTCGTGCTCTTGAACACGAATCGCGGCACCGCCACCGACAACGACGGTGCGTTCGCAATACAAGACATTGAACCGGGTACCTACACCGTGCGCGCCAGTGCAGTCGGTTACGAGGCTGCCGAGCAAGCCATCACCATCGAGGCAGGCCCACCTACGACCGTACAGCTGGCACTGCGCCCGGCCCGCGTAGCGCTCGCCCAGGTGGATGTGACTGCTACCCCGCTGGAGGAGCGACTCACCACGCGCATCCGCCCAAACGATATGGAAAGCGCTCCGCTTCAGGATCTGGGCGAAGGGCTCTCTTCGGTGCCTGGCATCCGTCTGCAACGCCGCGGCGCGCTGGCACTCGACCCCAACGTGCGCGGCCTCACCGGCACGCAAGTCTCCACGTTTGTAGACGGCATGCGCAGCTTCGGCGGCGGCCCAGCCCGCATGGATACACCGCTTAGCCACGTCGACCCCAGCAGCGTGCAGCGTATGGAGGTCGTGCGCGGCCCCTACGCGCTGGCTCAGGGACCCAGCCTGAGCACCATTCGGGTGGATACGCGGGCGTCCGTCCCCACCACCCCGCTCGCCGGAACCGTACGCACCGGCTTCACCAGCAACCGCAACGCGCTTAACCTCGATGGGCAACTGCTGGGCCGTGCCGGACGCACGTTCTACGACGTGAGCGCCGCCTACCGCACGGGCGACGACTACACCGCAGGCAACGACGCCACCGTGCCCGGCGAGTTTGAGTCTGCCGAGGTACGCAGCCGCGTGGGCGTGAACCTTAACGATGCCTCGCGCCTGAGCGCACAAGTCAGCTACCAGGACCAGCGCGACATTAGCTATCCAGGCCGTCCGCTCGATGCAGCCTTCTTTGAGACGCTGCGTGGTACCCTGCGCTATGAATGGAGCGGCTCCAGCACGCTGCAACACTTTGAGGCGCAAGGATATGGCTACCAGACGCTGCACAGCATGACCAATGCCAACAAGCGCTCGGCCCAGCCCGATCCGAACCGCATGCCGCCGTTTCCGCTCGACATTACAGTGGATACGGAAGTAGCCACCTTCGGCGGCGACGTAACTGCCGATCTCCGGCTTGCCCCCGACGTCACCCTGAGCACGGGCCTCGCCGGATACTCGGCCTATCGCACCGCCACGCGCTTCCGCGACCGCCGCGACGACGGCCCCACCCCGCCTATGCTTCCGGCCACCGACATCATCTGGCCCGATGTGCGCACCACCGAAGTAGGCGGATTCGCCAAGATCGAACGCATCTTCGGGCGCGCCCAAGCCACCGCCACCGGGCGCCTCGACGTGGTGCATGCCGATCCGCAACGCATCACCGAGGGCTTTCGCACCCGTGCTGAAACTGCCACCGGACAGGCACTCAGCAATGACCTGTCGGAGGCCGATGTGCTGTGGAGCGTGGCGGCCAGTGGCACCGTGCCGCTTGTAGAGCCGCTGGCGCTCACACTCGGCGTCGGCTCCTCGGCTCGCGCCCCTGAGTCGCTGGAGCGCTATGGCGACCGCGTGGGCGCGACCCGGACGCAGCGCGGCAACGAGTTCATGGGCAACCCCACGCTCGACCCTGAGCGCACGTACCAGACCGATCTTGGACTCGACCTTGCCACTCCGCGCCTCAGTGCATCGCTCACTGGGTTTGTGCGCTACCATGATAACTACATCACAATCGTAGACGCGCCAGGTGTGGACTCGGCTCTGCCACTGACGCCCGCAGACGTGTTTACCTACGCCAATGGCGAAGCGCTCTTTTCAGGAGCCGAATTGGCCGCCTCGGTGCAGGTGCATCCTACGCTGCAGATGCGCCTGTCGGGCGAGTACCTGTGGGGCCGCGATGCCTCGTTTGATGATGACGAACCCGCATACGGCGTAGCACCGGCGCAGGCCCAGCTGGGCACCCGCTGGACGCCCGGCCCGCGCGGCTTCTTCCTGGATGCATCGCTGCGTGCAGTCGCCGAGCAAGATCGTGTGTCCACGCTCCGTAACGAAGCTCCCACCGACGGCTTCGTGACCGTGGATCTGGGCACCGGCATCGCCCTGCCCGGCAACGTGAACCTGCGCGCCGGTCTCTCAAACGTGTTCGATGCCACGTATCGCGAACATCTGAGCGCCCGCACGAACATGTTTGACCCGCTGGCTGCCCAGGAAGGACAGACGTTCATCCCCGAGCCCGGGCGTAGCCTGTTCGTGCGTCTGCAGTATGCGTTTTAAGGGCATTCCCGTAGGGCCGTAATAGCCACCGAGGCCATGCGGCTCCCTACTGGATACACGACTTGGCCACGGAACGCACCGAAACCAGTGCAGGTCTAACACACCTGCACTGGTTTTCTGCATTGCATTCCGCTTTCGCTATGGGCCTATTTACCGCTGGGCGAGGGCCGCGCAGCTACGAGTACGAGCCGCGCCGCTACGATCCGTCCGACGATGACGACATCAAGCGCCGCATGCGCACCGGACGCCGCGATCGCCGTCGCCGTCCCACCGACCTGCTCTACCTGGCCGGACTGCTGGCGCTCTCGCTCTTTATCTACTTCTCGTTGTAGCGTCTCCGTATGGCCCATTCTTCTGCACCAGGTGCCCAAGATGCTACACCCGACGCGGGCAGCCCAGACACGAGCAACGACGGCCTCATCCGGCAGCTGCCCGACGTGCTCGCCAACAAGATTGCCGCGGGCGAGGTCGTGCAGCGCCCCGCATCCGTCGTCAAGGAGCTAATCGAGAATGCCCTCGACGCCGGAGCGTCTCGCATCACCGTGCGCATCAAAGACGCCGGACGCACGCTCATCCAGGTCACCGACGATGGCTGTGGCATGAGCCGCGCCGATGCCAAGCGCTGCTTCCAGCGCCACGCCACCAGCAAGATTCGGGGCATCGACGACCTGGAGCGTATCCGTACGCTCGGGTTTCGCGGCGAGGCCCTCGCCTCCATCGGCGCCGTGGCGCAGGTCGAACTCAAAACGCGCCGCGTAGAGGACGACATCGGCACGCTCGTGCAGATGAACGGCGGCACGATGGAGGCCCATCGCCCGTGCGCCACCCCGGCAGGCACCACCATCTCGGTGCGCAACCTCTTCTACAACGTGCCCGCACGCCGCAACTTCCTGAAAACACCCGCCACGGAGATGAAGCACATCTCCGACACCATCTACCAGCAGGCGCTCGCCCATCCCGGCGTGCACATCGAACTCGACCACGACGACCGCTCCATCGTGCAGTGCGAAGCCGCCACCGCCCAGGACAACCACGAGCGGCTGCGCTTTCGCATCCGCCAGCTCTGGACCGAAGACCGCGCCGCCCACCTTCTGCCCGTCGCCGATGCATCCAGCTATCTGCGCGTGTGGGGGCTTGTAGCGCACCCCGAGCGCGTCAAATCCACCCGCGAGGACCAGTTCCTTTTCGTGAACGACCGCGCCATCCAGGATCGCTACCTCAGCCACGCCGTGCGCAAAGCCTACGGCGACTGGCTGCCCGAGAAAGCGTTTCCCTTCTTCATCCTCTTTCTCGACCTCGACCCCGAACGCGTCGACGTCAACGTGCACCCCACCAAGGCCGAGGTCAAGTTCGAAGACGAAAGCGGCGTCTACGGGCTCCTACGCAGCAGCGTGCGCGAGGCCCTCAAAAAGCAGTTTACCACTCCGCAGTTCGACCCGCGCGAGGCCGACGCATCCGCAACAAGCGGAGGGGCGTCCGGAGCCCCGTCGTCCTCACGCCCCACGCCCGTATCGTTTGGAGATGCAGAGCCGTCTGCCTCCCCCAGCACCTCGTCACGGTCGTCTTCAGGATCGCGCTCCGCCCCATCATCGGGCAGCGCACCCACCAGTTCCTGCCCCAATGCAGAGTCCACACCATCGCAAAACGGTCCGCTCGGCCCCCTCACCGACCGCTTGTACCGCCCCGAAGACGAAGTAGATGCCGACGCATCTGACGAAGACACAAGCGCCCCCAAGTCCACGCCCGGCCACGGCCCCGTGTGGCCGCTGCACGGACGCTACCTGCTCGTGCCGATTGACGAGGGGCTCATGGTGGTGGATGCACGGGCCGCGCACCGGCGCATTTTGTACGAGCGCTACCAGGCCCGCTTGCAGCACGAAAGCGGCGAGTCGCAGCAGCTCCTCTTTGCTGAAACCGTCGACCTCTCCGCCCAAGAAGCCGATCGCTTTGAGGCGCTGCAGCGTGAACTGACGCACCTCGGCTTCGATGCCGAATCGCTGAGCGGACGCACCGTGGCCCTGCGCGGCATCCCGCCCAAGCTCGACACCGAGAAAGCCATTGATGCCTTCCACGCCCTCCTCCACGACGACGAGAGCACGCCCGAGTCCGCCACCGAAACGCGCCACAAAGCCTGGGCGCGCACCCTGGCCAGCCGCCAGGCCCTCGACCGGGTCGGGGACTGGGCGCTGCAGGAGCGGCGCGCGTTCATCCGCACGCTCTGGCAGTGCGAGGTGCCCTATGTCGACCCCGGCGGCACCCCCACCCTCATCCGCCTCTCCCTCGACGAAGTGGGTGCACTGCTGAACAAGGCATGATTAGAGGCTGGATACGCGAAGTAATGGGTTAAAACCGCTGGCACCGAATCGATATTGCAGGTCGAAGTCTGTAGAGGGCGCGTTCCCAGCACCGATAGCATGCGATCCAAACTCTCCGGCTACTGCTGTGTCACCTGTCAATCTTAGGGTGACAACGTATTCCTCTCAAACGCTGTCATCTTGAGCGAAGCCCGACGCATGTCGCTTCGACTCCTGTCGGAGGAAAGATCTCCCCCGAGGCTGGCAGGGCCCTTTGTCCCGCCGTATCTGCTGAACGCCAAGGAGATGGTTCGGCTCTCGGCTCCTTCGTCGCCTTCCGCTCACCATGACAGGCATCGTGAGAGGGATACGTGCAGAGCAACCGCCAAAATGAGGGCTGACAGAGCACTACGCGCATACCTTCCTTATCACGTAGCGGTGAACCCCTACCCATCAATCAATCTCCTGCCTCTCCTCCCCAATTGCGCTCAAATGCGAGCTCAGTGCGATCTGATTTCACACCCGGCACAATGGGGCCACGGGCATCCACAATGCGCAGAGCCTCGCGCGAGCGCACCCAGTAGAGATCGCCACCTGCATTGCGTACCGAGTCTACCTGCACACTCGCGCTAATTGACGGATAATCGGTTCGCATGGGCCCCTCTTCGAGCACCACGCGCCAGGATTGCTCGAAAAGACGGCCGGCTTCAAAATCAACCCGTGCCGAGTCTGTGGAAAGAGACGTTTCCACGCACAGCGCCGGTTCGCTGCTCTGGAAGCATCCGGTGGAGTCTTGAACCGGAGTAATCGTGCGTAGCATGTAGGCCTGGCTAACCAGATGGACGTACCCAACCCCCGATACAATTGGATACGTACGCACCGTCACGGTAAAGGTATCCTGATCAGCGACAAGGCCCGGCATATCAAGGGTTGCTTCGTCATCCTCGAACAGGGGTACAGGTGCGGCACGATGGCAATCGTCGCATGCGCTGAACTCGCATCCAGCCAGCAGCGCAAGCGCAACGAACACAACCACCAATGCCCATGAAATGGATTGATGCATTGTACTTGGGAGTGATATGCTGAAAATGACAAACAATACCAATCTATCAAATCCGCGACAAAGACGCCACCGAAGCACGCTGCTCAACAAAGCATGATTGGAGGCGGAATACGCGAGGTAATAGGCTAAAACCGCTGGCGCCGAATCATAGTGCAGGTTGAAATCTGTAGAGCGCGCCCGAGAGGCTGCGCCCCATAATCCACGCGTGCTGCTTGCCCAAGGCATCAGCCTGTACAACACGCCCCGCATGTGGGGCGGCGATACCGGGGAGGCCATCACACGCTTGCAAGAAGCCACCCGTCGCTTTGCCGATACATCGACCACAGAGCCGCTCCAGCCCAACTGGGGACACGCTGATGCGTATGCGTGGCTGGGCATTGCGCATGCAAACGACAGCCGCACGCGCGAGGCCCGCGCCGCGTTCGAGAATGCCCTGGACGTACGGCCCGGCTACGGCTGGGTGCAGCACGTGCTGATGCCGAAGCTGGCGACTGTCGAGTAGTCCTCTGCTTGCGAGAACGCGCACATTGCTACGCCTCCTGCATTCCACTTTCTTGTTGCCTTCATGGACATAGATATCCCTGTCACCAATTCCCCGCCGCGCCCGCGGATCACGTGGACTGGGGTGGGGATGGCAGCGGTCTGCTGGCTGCTCTATGCCCTGTTCTACGCGTTCTTTATTGCGCGGCAGTCCCCCGAAGCGCCGTTCGCCGGGGTTTGGGCCGGACAGACGCTCTTTGCTGTTGTCATGGCCGCAGCCAGTGTGCCCGCCTGGTGGATTACGGTGCACCGCATGGACCACATGCATTGGGGCTGGACCGTTGCGGCCCACGCGGTATTGGGGCCGCTCTATGCGTGGGGGACGCTCACCGTTTACCTTGCCACCATGGAGGCGTTCTTTGGCACGACCGTTACGACAGACATCCAAAGCAACTTCCAGTGGATTCTGTTGGGCAACCTCACGGTGTACGCGGTGCAGTTTGCCATCTACCACCTGGTGCGCTCGGTGCAGCGGCTGCGGTGGCGCGAGCAGCAGGCGGCCGAGTATGCCGCCCTGGCCCGTGAGCGTGAGTTGGCGGCCCTTAAAGCGCAGGTGCAGCCGCACTTCCTGTTCAACACGCTGAACTCCATCAGCGCCACCGTGCCGCTGGACCCCGAACAGGCCCGCGAGATGATTGCCGACCTGGCCCACCTGCTGCGCCACGCCCTGGACAGCACCGAGTGCGCCCGCGTGCCGCTCCGCGATGAAATCGCGATGGTTCGCTCCTACCTCGACCTGGAGGCGCGCCGCTTCTCCGACCGCCTGTCGGTGACCTACCACATCGACGCGCCCGAAACTGCCCTCGACATGCCTGTCCCGCCGATGGTGCTGCAGCCGCTCGTCGAGAATGCGATCAAACACGGCATCGCCCCGCAGGCCAATGGCGGAACGGTTACGCTGCATGTCAAGCAGCACAACGGCGCCTTGTGCGTGTGTGTCGAAGACACCGGGGCCGGGCCGTCGTCGCCCCATGCGGTGCCTGAAACCATCACAGACGGTACGGATGCCGCGCCCCACAACGCCGCGAACGAAGAGACCGGCGTAGGACTGGTCAACACCGCCCGGCGACTCACGCACGCCTTTGGCCCCGAGGCCGCCCTTCACACCGAAGCCCTCAACCCGCACGGCTTTCGGGTCTGGTTTACCCTTCCCCTCGACACAAACTGACGCTTCTTCGCTATGCCTGATTCGCTAACGGCTGTCATTGTAGACGACGAACCGCCCGCGCGCCAGCTGGTGCGCGAGTACCTGTCTGCGTTCGAGCGCATCGACATTGTGGATGCCGCAGGCACCGGTGCCGACGCCGTCCGCGTGATCGAAGCCACCACGCCCGATCTCGTCTTCCTGGATGTGCAGATGCCCGATGGCAACGGATTTGACGTGCTGGAGCGCCTCGATCTGGATCCGCCGCCGTACATCATCTTTTCCACGGCCTACGACGAGTACGCCATCCAAGCCTTCGAAACCGGTGCGGTGGACTATCTGCTGAAGCCCTACAAACGCGATCGCTTCAAGCAAGCCGTGCAGCGTGTCCTCGACCGACATGATCGGGAGGAAACTGCCGCCGATTATGCCGACCGCCTTGCGAGGCTCTTGCAAGAGACGACCACGTCTGCCGACGCTCCCGACCGGCTCTACGTGCGGCACGGTGAGAAAATCCTTCCCGTGCAAACGAGCGCCATTCAGTGGGTTGAAGCGGCGGGCGACTATTCTGAGATCCATACCGCCGACGGCACCTACCTTTCGTCGGCTGGATTGGGCGCGCTGAACGAACACCTGTCGGGCGACCGGTTTCTGCGGATCCACCGCTCCCACCTCATCGCACTGGATGCGGTAGACCACCTCCGCAGCGACGGCTCCGGCGGCTACCACGTCCGCCTCGATGATGGCACCCGGCTGCGCGTCAGCCGCACCTACGCCTCTGAGATTCGGTCGCGTATTGTGTGAGGTGGCGCCACTGCACCAACCTACGCCGATTCCTGCGCGGCCCGGTACGCCCGGTTGATGGCGAGCCACGCTCCGCTGTGGTAGCGGTAGTACGTCACAAACGCCGGAATCGCCGTCTCAAACACCAGCGCCAGATAGACGCCCCACAGTCCAATCGGCGTCACGGTGCCTGCATACGCGAGCGGAAGCGCAAACAAGAAGAGTCCGGCCAGCTGCCCGTAGAACGGCCAGGTCGTGTCGCCCCCGGCGCGGAGCGGACCCAGCGCGCCGTTTAGCAGGCCGTGGAAGATCACGCTCACGCACGTGGCGCGCAGCAGCGCCACCGTTGTGGGAATCAGCTCCGGATCCTGCACGAACAGGTAGCTCACTGGGCGTGCCCCCACAAAGATCGCCAGCGCCCCCAGTGCATACACAGCCACCGTAAAGCGCAGCGTGTCGTGACCGTACGCCTCGGCCTCTGAATCGTCGTTGCGGCCCAGCGCCTGCCCGACCAGACTGCTGGAGGCCAGCCCAAAGCCCCAGCCCGGCGTGTTCATGAGACCGCGCATCCGAAGCGCCACCACATAGGCCGCCACCACGTTCGGACCAAAGAACGCCACAATCGCCATCATCGGAAAGCGTCCGCCGCCCTGGGCTACCTTGCGCAGCGCCAGCGGGGTGCCCACCTGCACCAGACGCCTGGCGGTAGCTCGGTCCGAGAGTGTGGCCTGCGCATCCCACTGAATGGGAAGCGCGCCCACATACGGTAGGCGTCCGCGTACAAAGCCCCAGGCCAGCACCCCGGTCACCGAGGCCCCGCCCAGCACCGTGCCCAGCGCCGCGCCCGCCACGCCCATGTCGAATACAAAGATGAGCCCCCCACTCAGGATAACGTTGGCGATCGCACCACCCGCGCGAATCACCATCGGAATCCACGCCTCGTTGGCGCCAACCAGTGCGCGGCTGCCCACCAGATTGAGCGCGGCAAAGGGCATCGCCCAGCTTGCAATCGATAGATACGTGACGCCGTGCGCCACCGCTGCCTCGCCCGAGCCAATCAGCCGGATGAGCGGCTCCGTCATTCCCGTGAACAGCGCCACCAGCGGCAGCGTCGTGAGCAGCCCCAGCGCCCCGCTCTGCACGACCGCCGTGGTAATGCCCGGATGCTCGCCTGCCCCAAATCGCTGCGACACCACACTAATCGTGCCCCCGGCAATGCCACCGCCCAGCATGTACGCGAGCGTCCAGTACGGCACGCCGTAGCCGATGCCCGCAATACCGGCTGCCCCCACGGCCATGCCGACCATCGCCACATCCGCGGTGGCCTTCGACATGCGCGCCACGCCTGTTACAATACGCGGCCACGCCAACTCCGCAATCGCATCGCCGCGCCGCGCATCAATCCATCCTAAGCGGGCCAGCAAGCGGCCCACCTGTTCCAGCAAAGCACGGATGGGGTTGAGCAAGGTGCGCACAATGAATGGGGGGTTGCACAAGGAAATATCGCACGCCTATACACGGCTGCCCACCGCGCAAGAGCCACCCGCTACGCATCCCTCACATGTTTTTGGCATCGCCGTGTCCGCCGCACTTGTCTTTTGGGGGAAAGTAAGGGGGCGTGCCTGCATGGCTATTCCGTCCGCGCCCCACCGCTTGGATCCTTCTCATCAGGGATCTGGTGTGCCGAAGGACAAGCAAATGCTGCGCGTCCATCATTGCGTCGCAGTGCGGAAGCCGAAGCCGTAGCGATACGGCACGTACCTGTTTTGCAAGTTCAGAATCGCCCGGGATATACGCTCCGCTCCTGATCCCGGGCTAAGGGGACCCATAGCCGGGAACCGCTTGCGTCCCCGGCGACTGCTGTGCCGAACGCTGGTGACGCCGCTTCACGCTGCCAACGGAGGACCGTTGACAGCAGGAGTTGTAGTAGTGGGATAGACATTAAGTGATCGCTCTCCCAATAAAGGAGAAAACATACCAGTAGCCGGAGACTGGAAGCGCCGTCCGGCGCGGACGTCCCCGGCGGGGCTGACGGGATCGATACCCACTCGGAAACGGCCCAGCAAGACGTAGGCAATGCCTGAAGCGCTTCCACCACGGCACATCCAACGCGCATGTACGTTATCACAATGTCTTCCGAATCACTGCCGTCACATCCCCCTGATTCTGCCATGCCCACAGAGTCCACCCCCAATGATCCCGCGGTCGACACCACGCAAGCCGCCCCCGAACTCGGCAACCAGTACACCAGCGACCGTGTGCTCACCAGCTACCTGAAGCGCACCGTCCCCGGCGAAGTGCTTGATGCCGAATCCGACGCGCTGCACGCGCTGGGCGAGCGCGCTGGCGGCGATCTCTACGCCTTGCAGCAGGCCGACCGCACCAGCGAGCCCAAACTCACGCAGTGGAGCCCGTGGGGCGAGCGCATCGACGAAATCACGCTCACCGACGTGTGGAAGACCGCCGCGCCGCTCGCTGCTAAGTACGGACTGGTAGCGCTTCCGTATGAGCAAGAGTACGGCCCGCATAGCCGCCCCCTGCAGTTTGCGCGGGCGCACCTCTTCATCCCCTCGACCGACATGTACGGCTGCCCGCTCGCCATGACCGACGGCGCTGCGCGCACGCTCCTCGCTTCCGAAAACGATGCGCTCATTGACGAAGCCGTACCGCATCTAACAAGCCGCACCCCCGAATCCGCCTGGACCAGCGGCCAGTGGATGACTGAGCTCGCGGGCGGCTCCGATGTGGGGCAATCCAACACCACCGCCCGCGAGGACGACGACGGCACCTGGCGCCTCTACGGGCGCAAGTGGTTCACGAGCGCCATCACCGCCAACATGGCCCTCGCCCTAGCCCGCCCCGACGGAAATCCCGACGGTGGCAAAGGACTGGCCCTCTTCTACGTCCCCATCCGCGAAACCAGCGACGAGCCCCCGCGCGACGGCATCCACGTCAACCGCATGAAGGACAAGATGGGCGCCCGCAAGCTGCCGGTGTCCGAGGTCGAACTGGACGGCGCCGTGGCCCGCCCGGTCTCCGACATCGGGGACGGCACGCGTACCCTCGGCCCCATGGTGCGCATCGCCCGCACGTGGAACAGCGTGCTGGCCGTCGGCCTCATGCGACGCGGCCTCGCCCTGGCCCGCGACTTCGGCCAGAACCGCGAGGCCTTCGGCACCCCCATCATGGAGAAGCCGCTCCACTACGACACGATGGCCTCGCTGCAGGCCACCTTCGAGGGCGCGTTCCACGGACGCACCCTCGGCGCGCTCAGCCTGAACCGCTCGAAGACCGTGCACCGGAAGGGCTACCCGGAGGTGCCGGGGATCATGAGCGTCCCGTACTGCTCGTGTTCGGGCGAGTGCGAGTGCGGGTGGCAGACGAACGGCCCCGGCGGGAACGTGCTCGCCGACAAGCTCCACCCCGAGCGCGGGAACGTGCACCCCGACGAGGTCGCGTACGTCATCCTCGAGCCCGTGCAGGGCGAGGGCGGGTACCGCGTCCCGAACGACGACTTCGTCGCGGACGTCAAGGAGATCCGGCAGGAGTACGGCATCCA
>CAJXLX010000002.1 GCA_913056335.1 uncultured Rhodothermaceae bacterium | reverse complement strand
TCAAAAAGTTGATGGCAGAACGCGTTGAGCACCGGAAGTCGTAACGGACAGGTAGGCGGTGTGCAGATAGATCGGAGCGGTCAGGAGGACGAGGTGGGGTCTGGCCAAGAGGCCAGCGGGTGTCGTCGCCCAACACGATTGTCGTGTTATACACGATTGCAGTAGTACTGTGTGATACCAGCGGTCTGCCTCAAGGAGGCCTCTTAAGCCTGTGGGGTTGAGGAACAGACCTGCACAGAAGCTATGCCAGGTGCGTTTTGACAGCATCCTTGATTCACCAAGATGCAGGTCTGTTTAGATACGAACACAGACCGCAAAGCGGTGAATATTACCTTCTTTGTTACGTAATCTCTGACTCGTGTAATGAGTATGCACATAACTACCGTGTGATGCCAATGTGTAGCCCACACGTTGGTTTATAGTATGTTTATTCACATAAGTTAAATGTGAAAATAAAAAAGAAGGAGATTTGTATCATGTCAGTGCTTTGTGACGACACAGACGTCACTGCGTTGGGCGACTACGTTTAAACGAGGAGGCAGGAGGAACGGCAGCCTCAAGATAAGGAGGAGTAGCCTCGATATGCGCATGTCGTACACGTGCCCTCTACACAGGCACCTCTATACCACATCTACATAGATGCCTTGCTCTTTAAGATGACTGACAATATGGTCATCCACAGAAGCATCAGTAATGACCCGGTGCACCGCATCAAGTCCACAGATGCGACGCAGGCTACGGCGTCCAAATTTGCTGGAGTCGGTCACGATGATCACGCGCTGTGCCGCGCGAATCATGTACTGGTTGAGATGAGCCTCGGGCGCATTAGCGGTGGTAAGCCCATGGTCAAGATCGAACCCGTCGACGCCAAGGAAGAGCTTGTCGCATGCATACTCCTTCATCATCTCTTGGGCATAGGGACCGACCACTGATTTCGAGGTGCGGCGCACCATACCGCCAAGCATAAGCACTTCTACATCCTGAAGGTGGGCCACCTCAAGCGCAACGTTCATGGCGCTGGTAATGACCGTGAGTTCTGACTTGTCGCGCAGGTGGCGGGCTACCTGTGTCATTGTTGTGCCTGAGGCAAGAATGATGGAGTCGCGGGCCGCCACCAGATTCGCAGCTGCCTTCCCAATGCGGCGCTTTTCCTCGGTGAACTGAGTGACTTTCTCATCGAGCGGACGGTCACGCACGTAGGGGTCACGCACGTTGGCCCCCCCATACGTGCGGTGAAGCAAGTTGCGGCTTTCGAGTTTTTGGAGATCCTTACGAACTGTAACCTCTGAGACATCCAGGCGCTTGCTCAGATCCGATACGGTTACGTATCCATGCTCTTTGAGACGCCGTAGAATGATCACCTCGCGTTCAGCAGGGCCGTGATTTTTGTCGGGCATGAGGGATAAGGTTGTAGTCCGAAAAAAACAGATCCACGGAAAGAAAGCGCTTCCGGCTATAAAAAGTACCTCGTGCGCCTACAAATGGAAGGAGTCTGTGATCCAATTCCCCTCGCGTTGCTATAACGTAACAATTGAGCGTTAAGCAAATGTTGACAAAAGCGCTTCCACGCCCTATTGTGTGATTGTCGATCCGAAAGGAAACGAAACGTTTTGATACGAACAGCAGGTGATCGTAATGGGATACATTCTCGCATTTGACCAGGGCACGACGAGCTCGCGTGCCATCATTTTCAACCGAAACGGACAGATTGAAGGCACGGCCCAGAAAGAGTTCGAGCAGATCTTCCCGAAACCCGGGTGGGTAGAGCACGACCCCAGCGAGATCTGGTCGTCGCAGGTGGGCGTAGCCGCGGAGGTGCTCAGCCGCACGGGTATCTCATCCGATGACATTGAAGCCATCGGTATCACCAATCAGCGCGAGACCACGGTAGTGTGGGATCGCCGTACGGGCGAGCCGGTCTACAACGCCATTGTCTGGCAAGACCGCCGCACGTCCGAGATGTGCGACACGTTAAAAGACGAGGTCGGCATTGATCTCTTCCAGGAAAAGACAGGGCTTATCATCGATGCCTACTTCTCGGGCACAAAGGTCAAGTGGATTCTTGACAACGTAGAAGGAGCCCGCGAAAAAGCAGAAGCGGGGCATCTCGCCTTTGGCACGATTGACAGCTGGCTCGTGTGGAAGCTCACGCGCGGCGGTCAGCACATCACGGATGCCACCAACGCCAGTCGTACCCTACTCTACAATATCCGCGAGAACGAGTGGGACGACGAACTGCTCGACATTCTCGACGTGCCGCATAGCATGCTGCCCGAGGTACGCTCCTGTAGCGAAGTCTACGGCCATGTCCACAACGGCGTGCTTACCGGCGATATTCCCATCGCAGGCATTGCCGGCGACCAGCAGGCCGCGCTCTTTGGACAGATGTGTACCAAGAGCGGCATGAGCAAAAACACGTATGGCACCGGCGCTTTCCTGCTTCAGCATACCGGGACCGAAGCGGTTCATTCCGAAAACCGCCTGCTTACTACGATCGCTGCCGATATCGATGGCGAGGTCACCTACGCGCTTGAAGGCAGCATCTTCATTGCGGGCGCTGTGGTGCAGTGGCTGCGCGACGGACTCGGCATCATCGACTCTTCGGCCGAGGTAGAAGCGCTTGCGCGTAGCGTCGAAGACAACGGCGGTGTGTACGTAGTCCCCGCATTTTCTGGACTTGGGGCCCCACACTGGGACCAGTACGCTCGCGGCACAATTGCTGGCATCACGCGCGGCGTGACCGACGGGCACATCGCCCGTGCCTCGCTCGAAGGCATTGCCTATCAAGTCGTCGATGTGATTGAGGCCATGGAGGCCGACTCGGGCATCGAAACGAAGGAACTGCGCGTGGATGGTGGAGCCGCCGCCAACGACCTGCTGCTCCAGTTCCAGTCCGATATCTTGCAGGTCCCTGTTATTCGCCCTGAGGTGACGGAAACGACCGCACTGGGCGCTGCCTATCTGGCCGGACTCGCCGTAGGCTACTGGAATAGCCAGGAAGACATCCAGAAGCAGTGGAAAGAAGACCGCCGCTTCACACCGTCGATGGAGCCGGAGCTCGTTGAAGAGCTGCGCGAAGGCTGGCGCAAAGCGCTCGACCGTGCCAAAGCATGGACCGGTCCGGCAGCCCGCCCCGCCAAGGTTGAGGCGTAACGCGGCATAGAAAACGTGGCACGAGGGGCCTGGCATCCATAACCTGCGGCTGGGCTTCTCGTCTGTCACGTCAACCCTACGTTTTTTCGCTTAACGACACTGACCTATGCAACGTGACGCTGGACAACAAGCGCTAAATGCGCACGACGGTCCGTGGGACTTTATCGTGATTGGTGGAGGGGCCACCGGGCTGGGTACTGCCATTGAGGCGGCGGCCCGTGGGTACGACACGCTCTTGCTGGAGCAGCACGACTTTGCGAAGGCGACCTCCAGCCGCTCCACGAAGCTGGTACACGGCGGCGTGCGGTACCTGCAACAGGGCAACATTTCCTTGGTGCTCGAAGCTCTTAAAGAGCGCGGACGCCTCCAGAAGAATGCGCCCCATCTGGTGCACAATCTGGCGTTTGTCGTGCCGAACTACGACTGGTGGGAGGGCCCGTTCTACGGCATCGGCATGAAAGTGTACGACATGCTGGCGGGACGCCAAAACTTTGGGCGCTCGAAGCACCTCAGTCTCGACGAAACCCTCGAACACTTGCCGACCATTGAGCCGAAAGGCTTGCGGGGCGGCGTGATCTACTACGATGGGCAGTTCGACGATGCGCGCCTGGCCGTCAATATGGCGCAGACCTTCGTAGAACAGGGCGGTACTGCCCTCAACTACATGAAGGTCACCGATCTACTGAAAGCTGACGACGGCTACGTGAATGGCGTGGTGGCCGAGTGCCAGGAAACCGGCACCACCATGAACATTGAGGCACGCGCTGTGATCAACGCCACCGGCATCTTTACGGATAGCATCCGCAAGATGGACGATCCTACGGTGAGCGATACGCTGCGTCCGGCTCAGGGCACACACATTGTGCTCGACCGCTCCTTCTTGCCGGGCGAGGCCGCCATCATGATCCCCAAGACCGACGACGGGCGCGTGCTCTTTGCCATTCCGTGGAACGATCGCGTGGTGGTGGGCACGACCGATGAAGAGGTCGACGGTCCCGAAATGGAGCCGGTGCCGATGCAGAAAGAGCTCGACTTTCTGGTAGAGCACGCCGGTCGCTACCTGACCAAAGACCCAACACCAGACGACGTACTCTCTGTATTTGCTGGCATTCGTCCGCTTGTTACGGATCCTACGAATCCGGGCTCAGGCGACACCTCCGAGATCTCGCGCGACCATGTGCTGCACATCTCGAACAACGGGCTCGTCACCATCTCGGGCGGGAAGTGGACGACCTACCGCCAGATGGCCGAGGACACGATCGACCAGGCCGCTACGCTGGCGAATGTGGAAGAGCGCCCGTCGGTCACTGCCGATCTGCACATCCACGGATGGCATGAGCATGCCGAGCAGTTTGGCGACTTCAGCAAGTATGGATCCGATGCTCCTGCATTGAAGGGGCTGGTCCGCGAAACCCCCGAGCTCAACGAGCAGCTCGATGAGCGTTTGCCCGTGCGGGCCGTGCAAGTTATATGGGGCGTACGCCACGAAATGGCGCGCTCGGTTGAGGACATCTTGTCACGGCGTACCCGCTCGCTTCTGCTCGACGCGCAAGCCAGCATCGACATTGCGCCGAAGGTGGCCGAACTGATGGCCGACGAGATGGGCCACGATCAGGCTTGGCAGGAGGAGCAGGTCGAAGCCTTCACCGAAGTGGCGAACGGATACAAGATGCCTACCTAATCACCAGTCTCAGGGGGTTGGCAGAGCGTGCTGATGCGAAGACATGCGCTGCTAATCTCCTTGATTTTAACCTCCGCTTTTGTACCATAATCCAGCCTAATACGCGATGAAACCGATACAAACAATCTCGCACTATGCAACTGCTGCGCTATTTGGCGTAGCCCTGCTCTTCGGAACGCTCGCCGTGTCGGATGCGCAGGCACAGTCTATTTCCATGGATACCGACGACGGATGGAACTTCGGCGTTGCGGGCGCTATCCCGGTGTTTTTGAATGCCTCGGGCCACGAGGGCGCCCGGTCAGATGGCGAAAATCAGTTCGCTACGCGCATCCAGTCGGGCTTCAATCCGGGCAACATTACCTTTTCCGTTAACGCCCCCGAACAAAACGGCGTCAACGTATCGGCCACCTTTCAGATTAACCATCACCTGCAAGGAGCAAGCGTGCAGAACGATGGCCTGTTTGAAGGACGTATCGCTGACATCGCGGTGTCGGGCGACTTTGGCACGTTCAACATCGGCAAGGGCTTCGGTATCTTTGGCGGCAGCGCGATTGCCGATCAGGGCAGCGCCATGGGCATTGGCCGCTTTGGCGGACCGGATGCCGCTGACGCCACACTCGGGCGTATTGGCACGGGCTACACCTATGCCAACTTCAACCCGCGTATCACCTACACCACACCCAACCTGAACGGCCTTACGCTGAAGCTGGGACTGATCAATCCGGAGAAACCAGGCGGGGCCAGCAACGACATTGAAACCACGACCCCCCGCGTTGAGGCCCAGGCCAACTATCTGGCTGAGTTCGACGGCGGCTCGCTTGACCTGTGGGTCGGTGGGCTCTATCAGAACGTGGATGTGATTAGCGAAGACTTCAGCTACAGCATCAACGGCTGGGACGTAGGCGCCAGCTTGAGCGCCGGCGGCTTTGGGCTGCGCGGTGCGTTCTCGCAGACGCAGAGCATCGGCTCCGACGGACTCATTGGGCTCGGGCTCGATAGCGGAAGTGGACTCCAGCAGGCCGAGGCCGACGGCACGCAGTGGTACGGCGAAGCCACCTATGACTTTGGCGGCTTTGTGCTCGGCGGTAGCTACGGCGAAGGGGCCCACGACGAGACCACCAATCCGTTTGGCACCCTGACCGAGAACACCAACCAACTGCTCATGGGCTTTGCGCGCTACATAGCCACCGACCAGCTCACGCTCATGGCGGAGTTCCAGGACTTCCAGTCTGACGCACAGGCTGACTACAACGCGTTCATCTTGGGCGCGCAGATTACGTTCTAAGCCCTTAGTGTGCTGCATCCTTCCTGTGTGCGCGGGACGTCGTGGAGCGCAGTAGTTTCGGGAGCCTCTCGTGCGAGACTACTGAACCGGCGCTCCACGGCTGCCGCGCATAAGAAAGACCGTTCCCACGCCATTCCGCTGCGGCTGGCACGCGTCGCAGCGCCTCGTTGCGCTACACACTCACCCATCTACCCACACCATTATGGATATCGACGTCTTCCTCATCATTGCAGCGTTTGCCGGTGGCGCCTTCGGGGCGGCTATCGGTGCACTGCCTGCATTTATCTTCACAGGATTCATGGTCATCGCTGGAGAGGCCGGCGGGCTCTCTGGAGTGACTGGACAGGTCGGATTCGGCGCGTTCTTCGGCCCACACATTTCGTTTGCTGGAGGCGCTGCAGCGGCGGCCTACGCGGCCAAGAAAGGCTACATGGATACCGGAAACGGCTACCACGAAGCCAAAAACATCACTTACGCCTTTGGCACAAAGGTCGACGTGTTGGCCGTTGGTGGGCTCTTCGGGATTCTGGGCCTGCTTATCCAGCAAGGCGCGGTCGCAGCCTCGCTTCCGCTCGATACCATTGCTATTACCGTTGTGGTGTCTGCACTCTTGCACCGTGCGTTCATGGGATACAGCATTATTGGTAAAGTGCGCGGCAGTGGCGTGCTCGACATGGGTCCCTTCGAGCGCGACGAGAACAAGCCCGACGATGCGGGCGCAGTCTCTGACCATGTGAAAGATGTGACCGACCGCCCGGCGACCGAGCCCTGGCTTCCTCACCAGTACAAGTGGAGCGGCGTGGCCTTCATCGGGCTTGTTGCCGGACTCTTAGGCGCGTTCACCGCCATTCAGACCGAGAGCCCGTTTCTCGCCTTCGGTATTAGTGCCGCCACGCTACTCTTCCTGAACCTGGGCGTTGAAAAAATCCCGGTTACGCACCATATTACACTTCCGGCAGGTACAGCTGCCCTGGCCGTTATGGCATCAGGCGATGCGGTCTTCGCCGGAGTTGGACCGACCACAGCGCTCATTATTGGGGGCGTATTCGGCGTCATCTGCGCGCTCTTTGGTGAGTTCTTCCAGCGCATCTTCTACGCCCACGGCGACACCCACGTGGATCCGCCCGCAGCTGCCATTACGTTCGGCACGCTGCTCATTGCGGTACTCTACTTCGCCGGTATCTTCGGATCGGCCAGCTGGGTCGTTTAACGCCCCGATCCGTACCCACTTGGCGCGGCATATCCTGTCCAGCGTATGCCTTGCCACCCCGAATCGCCTCCCGCCCTAACAGGCGGGCGGCGGTTTGGTGGTTACATTCCCGCTGTTGCTTTCCCTCTACAATCTACACGAACGCTATGAAAAAGCTCATCAACACCCCCGAAGACGTCGTTCGCGAATCTCTGCAAGGAATGGCAGCGGCGCATCCTGATCTCCTTACCGTTCATTTCGACCCGACCTACGTCGTCCGTGCCGATGGCGTGCCCGATGGCAAAGTCGGCCTGCTCTCTGGCGGCGGCAGTGGGCACGAACCGATGCATAACGGATTCGTAGGCCGTGGTATGCTCGATGCTGCCTGTCCGGGTGAGGTGTTCACCAGCCCCACACCCGATCAGATGCAAGCCGCCACCGAGGCCATTGATGCGGGCGCAGGCGTGCTCCACATCGTCAAAAACTACACCGGCGATGTGATGAACTTCGAGATGGCCGAGGAAATGGCCGAATCCGAAGGCATCGATGTGCGCAGCGTGGTCATTGACGACGATGTGGCCGTGGAAGACAGTACCTATACCGCCGGGCGCCGCGGCGTGGGCGGCACGGTGCTCATCGAGAAGATCTGTGGTGCGGCTGCCGACAAGGGCTATTCGCTCGACGATCTGGAAGCGCTTTGTGCGCGCTGCAACGACAACGTGCGCAGCATGGGCATGGCGCTTACGTCGTGTACGGTGCCTACTGCAGGCGAGCCCACGTTCGATCTGGGCGAAGACGAGATGGAGATCGGCATTGGCATTCATGGCGAGCCCGGACGCAAGCGCATGGAGGTCGAGCCTGCCGATCAGGTCGTGGAGCGCCTCATGACGCCCATCGTCGAAGACCTGCCGTTTAAGGAGGGCGACGATGTGATCCTCTTCGTGAACAGCATGGGGGGCACGCCGCTCATTGAGGTCTACCTGGCGTATCGCAAAGCCGCCGAACTCGCCGAGCAGCACGGACTACGCGTAGTGCGCAATCTGGTAGGACCGTACATCACCAGCCTCGAAATGGCCGGCCTCTCCATCACCATGATGCGTGCCGACGACGACATCGTGGATTTGTGGGATGCGCCCGTCCACACCCCCGGCATGCGCTGGGGCGCATAACGCACAGCTTGCCGCTCGTTTTCATACCAGTACGTCTTCATGCCGCAGCGCCTCGCGCGCTGCGGTGTTGTTCTCTGAACTTGCCCTCTCTGCTTATGCCACTGACTGCCCCCGACCTGCACGCCTGGATTCGCGCCTTTGCCGACCGCGTGGCCGAGGAGCGCGCCTACCTTACCAAGCTCGACTCGGCCATCGGCGATGGCGACCACGGCCAAAACATGAACCGCGGCCTTTCACACGCCGTCGACCAGATCGATGACGACGCCAGCATGAGTGATACCATGCGCACCGTAGCCATGGCACTCATCTCTAAAACCGGCGGGGCCAGCGGCCCGCTCTACGGTACGCTTTTTATGGATGCAGGCAAAACCACGGCTGAGCACGAGGAACTGGGTACGCCCGAGGTGGCCGCCCTCTTCCGGGCCGGACTCGACGGCGTGCAGCGCCGCGGCAAGGCCGAGCCGAACGACAAAACCATGGTCGATGCGCTTCTTCCGGCGGTCGAAGCCCTCGAAGCCGCTGCCGACAACGGAACGCCGCTTTCCGAAGCCATCCAGCAAGCAGCGGATGCCGCAAAAAAGGGCATGGAAGCCACCACACCGCTCGAAGCGCGCAAAGGACGCGCCAGCTACCTGGGCGAGCGGAGCAAAGGCCACCAAGACCCCGGCGCCACCTCCACGTACTACCTCCTCGATGCCGCCGCCACCGCCTGGAGCGATCGCGCATAGAACCTGTTTCAGGTCGTGTTCTCACTCAGAGCCCGTGTACAAAGAGTGTGAAGATAAGTATAAAGGGGAAAGCACAGGCTGTGCTTCCACAACCACCCCTACCGAACTTGTAGGAAACAAGCCGGGTACGCAAACGGGGCGTTGTGCGTGGTAACAGGTTCGTATCCACCATACACCAACACAGCGCATAAGCCGCGCCGTTACTGCCCCGGTGCCCTGCCCACACGCAGGGGCCACATCCATCCTGCTGGGTAATCGCACTGCACCATTATGGTAAGCCTCGTTCTCGTATCGCACAGCCAGGCCCTGGCCGATGCGCTCCTCCCCCTCATCCGCGAAATGGCCGATGACGCCGTGCAGATCGCCATCGCTGCCGGGGCGGGCGACGACGGCACCGCCTTTGGCACCGACGCCGTCGCCATCATGCAGGCCATCGAATCCGTCGACAGTCCCGACGGCGTGCTCGTGTTGGGCGACATGGGCAGCGCCCTCCTAAGCACCGACACCGCACTCGACCTGCTGCCCGAAGAGACGCGTGCGCGAACGCGCCTGCTGTCCGCCCCCTTTGTAGAGGGCGCTATGGCAGCGGCGATTCAGGCCAGCATGGGCAGTCCGGTTGACGACGTGGTGCGCGAGGCCCAGAATGCCCTTGCCCAGAAGCAGCGCCACGTCGGCGACACCGACGCCGACGCGCCCTCGCCCACCGGCACCCCCGACGTGGACGCTCCCGACGATGATGAGGCAACGACCGAGGCATCTGCCGACGCCCAAACTGCAGTGGTCGAACTCATAAATCCGCACGGGCTGCACGCGCGTCCGGCGGCCCAACTGGTGCGCACCGCTGGGCAGTATGACGCCACGATCACCCTTGCGCGCAAGGGCGACGACCACGCGCCGGTGTCGGCTACGAGCATCTCGTCGGTGTCTACGCTGGGGGCGCGGCAGGGCGATCGCATTCAGCTTGCAGCCCACGGCACTGATGCCGCTGCCGCCCTAAAGGCGCTCACCGCTCTCATCCGCGACGGGTTTGGGGAGACCGAGGCGGCCCCTGAATCTACAACGCCTGACCCCGCCGCATCCGCAACCCCCAAACCACCACAGCCCGATGAACCGCCCGAAGGCGCGGTGCAAGGTATTCCCGTGCAGGCGGGCACCGCGGTGGCCCCGGCGGCTCGCTTCAGCGCGGCGCTGCCCGAGCTGCCCACCACGCAAACCGCTCCGCCCGAAGAGATCTGGGACGGCCTGCGCGTGGTGCTGGCCTCCGTGCAGGGCGAACTGGAGTCCAATGCCCCGGGCAACGCATCAGCTGCCGGTATTCTGGATGCGCAGGCGCTGCTCTTAGACGATGACGAACTGCTCAGCGAGGCCCGCCGCCGCATCACCAACGAGGGGGAGCCCGCCGCCCGCGCCTGGCACGGCGCCACCGAAGCGCTGGCCGAGCGCTACGCCGCTCTCGATGACGACTACCTGCAAGCCCGCGCCGCCGATGTGCGCGATGTGGGACGCCGCGTTATCCTGGAGCTGCTCGACGAGCCCGCCGATGCGCTTTCGTTGCCCAACGATCCCTGCATCCTCATCGCCGATACGCTGCCGCCCTCGGTCGTGCCGCATCTCAACCCCGACCATGTGCAGGGCGTCGTGTGCACCGGGGGCAGCCCTACCGCGCACAACGCCATCCTGCTGCGCGGGCAGGGCATTCCCACCGTGTTTGGCGTGGGCACCGCGCTTCAGTCGGTTGACGACGGCACCCCGCTGGGCCTGGATGGCGCGGCCGGACGCGTATGGATTGACCCGGCGCCCGAGCAGGTGGAGCAGCTTCAAGCTGCGCGTAAGGCGGCTGCCGAGCAAGCCCAAGCGCATCGCGAGGCCGCACAAAAGCCCGCCATCACTGCCGACGGCATTGCCATTACGGTGCAAGCCAACGTGAGCCAGCCCGAGGATGCTCGTGAAGCGGCCGCACGGGGGGCGGAGGGCGTGGGCCTTTTGCGCACCGAGTTCCTGTTTGGGGAGGCGGAGGCTCCCCCCTCCGAAAACGACCAGGTCACCGCCTTGAAGGCAGCCGTTAAGCCGTTCACCGATCCCGTCACCATCCGCGTCCTTGATGCTGGCGGGGACAAGCCACTTCCGTATCTGTCGTTTCCAGAGGAAGCGAATCCGTTCTTGGGCGTTCGGGGGATTCGGGTGCTGCTGCGTCACCCCGAGCTGTTCCAGACCCAACTGCGTGCGCTGCTCCGTGCAGGCGCGGCGCATCCGGTGCGCCTGTTGCTACCCATGGTGGCTACGCCGGACGAAGTCGAAGAGGCGTTGGAGCATCTCGAAACCGCCCGTATAGCGCTGGCCGACGCGGGCACACCGCATGCCGAGCGGCTGCCGGTGGGCATCATGATTGAGACGCCGGCCAGTGCGCTGGCGGCTGAGGACCTGGCTCCGCAGGTGGACTTCTTCAGCATTGGCACGAACGACTTGGTGCAGTATGTAATGGCCGCCGACCGGGGGCATGCCGACCTGTCGGCGCTTGCGGATGTGCTGCATCCGCCGGTGCTGCGCCTCATTCAGCGCACGGTGCAGCAGGCAGGCGAGGTGCCCGTGAGCGTGTGCGGCGAGGCCGCTGCGCAGCCCATGGCGATTCCGCTGCTGCTGGGACTGGGCGTGTCGAGTTTGAGTGTGAATCCAGGCGCGGTGCCGGGTACGAAAGCGCTCGTCCGCGCGCTGCGCCACGACGAGATGGAAGCGCTGGCCACAGAGGCGCTCGGCTGTGCCCGTGTGGGCGAAGTCCGCGCATTGGTGCGCGAGGCGCTGCCTGCCGAGTTCGCCCACGGCATCGCGACGGGGTAATGCAGGATCTGCGGCCCCTTTGCCGTGCGACGCAGGCTGTTCAGGGGCTCTGCCCCGCTTGGCCTAAGCACCGCCCGGTACGTCCTTCCGACAGCTGTCGGAATACAGTCTGACCCTCACCCTTGCTCCTTCTCTCGATGTAAGGTTGTGAGATTAGCCGCCGTACGCTGCGACGCTGCGGGTTGGACGCCGGAGCGTCCTCTGTTATTGCCCCGACGGGGGACCGTCGGGGCCAGGCCCTGTGGTTAACCTCACAGTATCATAAGGGGAGAGGGAGACGTGGCTTGCAGGGAAATTTAGCAAAGCAGAGCACCCTGATGAAACTGAGTGCACGCTCGTCGCAAGGCTCTGCCTTGTGACGCACTTTTTAGGGGCTCTGCCCCGCCCGATTGGCCTGTGGACCTACCGAACGATGATTGGCAGGATGCCACGACGGAGATGCACGCAGAGAAATGAGCAAGCACACAAGACGCACAGCGGAGGCGAAGAAGTGGGGAGCGGACGATCTTTCCGTTGGAGCGAAGGGCCTGCTGCAACGAGACGCCCGGCTCGCCCGTGGCATCGCATCAGTACGCGCGAGGCGCGGATGGATGAACGAGCGAGCATGGGTCCTCTGTTTTCCCTCTACGTAATTTCGAGGGAGCCGCCCCCGGCTTCGGCTTCAACGCCTTCCTTCCACTCAAACTCCAGCTCCAGGCTGAGTTCGGGGGTGCCCCCGGACTTTGACGTTTCGCGTTCGGCTTTGACCTCGAACTCGAAGCGCTCGGGGATTGTCATGTCAAGCGCGTCAGGTCCACCCGACAGGTGCACGGTGCCATCGGCATCGAGCTTGTCGGCAAGGGCACGCAGGTAGGCGGCAGCTTCGGCGCGCGTGGACGCTTGCTCTGTCTTGAATAGGATTTCTTCGGGCATAATCGTCACCGTAGGCTGATGCGTAAAGTTAAGTGAACGAACTAAACTGTAGATGCAAATAGAGAGATCCCGAACCGCTTCCAAAATCGGGGCCCCCCGGACATGAGAACGCGGGATGTGCTTACACAATCTGTCTGCACAAAGTGCAGTCTACCCCACGCGCAAAAAGCCAAGCGAGCGATCCGCGTAGTAGCGCTCGAAGTAGGTGCGCAGCGCAGTATGGGCGTCGTTAGCAAGCGCAGCATCGCGGGTGATGAGCGTGGTGGCGGCGTTGCGGGCGGTTTCGAGGACATCGGTGTCTTCGGTAATGTCGGCCAGTTTTAGTTCGGGCATGCCGCTCTGGCGCGTGCCGAAGAAGTCCCCGGCCCCACGGATGCGCAGGTCCTCTTCGCTAATCTCGAAGCCGTCGGTGGTGCGTGTCATGGCGGCCAGGCGCTGCTTGGCCTCGGCGGATTGCTTGTATCCGGCCATGAGGATACAGTAGCTCTGCTGGTCGCTGCGACCTACGCGTCCGCGCAGCTGATGCAGCTGGCTCAGCCCAAACCGCTCGGCGTGCTCAATGAGCATGATGGTGGCGCCGGGCACATCCACGCCCACTTCGATGACGGTGGTGGATACGAGAATGTCGATCTCGCTTGCCTTAAATGCGCGCATGGTGGCGTCTTTGTCGTCGGACTTCATACGTCCGTGCACGAGTCCAACCGTGAAGTCCGGAAACTGCGCCTGCAGCGTCTCGTAGCCGCTTTCGGCATCTTTGAGGTCGAGCTTTTCGCTCTCTTCCACGAGCGGGTACACCACGTAGGCCTGCTCGCCCGCCTGCAGGCGCTCGCGGATGAACGCGTACACGTCATCGCGCTGCTTCTCACGCCGCATGACCGTGGTTACGGGCTTGCGTCCGGCGGGCATCTCGTCGATTTTGGAGACATCGAGGTCGCCATAGAGCGTCATGGCGAGCGAGCGCGGAATGGGCGTGGCGGTCATGAGCAGCATGTGCGGGCGCTCGCCCTTCTCGAACATCTCCGCGCGCTGCATCACGCCAAAGCGGTGCTGCTCGTCGACCACGGCCAGGCCCAGACGGTCGAACGCCACCGTATCCTGGATGAGCGCATGCGTGCCTACGGCCACGGGCGTTTCGCCCTGCGCTACCGATGCGAGCGCCGCCTCGCGCTCGGTCTTCGATTGGCTGCCGGTAAGCAAGGTGGGCTGCAGGTCGAGCGGCGCAAGGTATTCAGATAGGCTGTTGGCGTGCTGCTCCGCCAGAATCTCGGTGGGCGCCATAAACGCGCTCTGGTAGCCGCTGTCGTAGGCTTGGAGGATGGCGAGTACCGCAACGACGGTTTTTCCGCTGCCCACATCGCCCTGCACCAGCCGGTTCATCTGGATGCCGGTCTGCGTGTCGGCCACGATCTCGCGCACGGCGCGCTTTTGGGCATCCGTAAGCTCAAACGGCAGCACATCCGTGGCAAACTGCGTGGTGAGCGGACCGGGCGGATCAAACGTAGGGCCCGCGATGTCCTGCCGCTCGTGGCGCGTCTGGGCCAGCAGCAGTTGGATGTAGAACAGCTCCTCGAACTTGAGGCGCTGCACCGCCTGTGTGCGCTCCTCCTGACTTTTAGGGAAGTGAATGGCGCGCAATGCCACGCGGCCCTCCATCAGGCCATACTGCTCGGTCATCCAGTCGGGGAGCGGCTCGCCCAGCTTCAGGCCGTGCTCCTGAAAGAAGCGGTAGATGATACGCCGGATGGAGCGGCTCGTGAGGCCCACCGCCTCCATGGCCTGCCCGCCCGGATAGAGCGCGACAATGCGTCCGGTGTCGAGGGCCGCGGCCTCGTCGTTCAGGCGGTCGAAGTCCGGGTGCGTCATCGAGAACCAGCGTCCGTACTTCTGCACGGTGCCGTGCAGGGCCACGCGCTCGCCCACCTCGAACGTGTTGCGGATCCACCAGAGGCCCTGAAACCAGGTGCCCTTCATGCGCTGGCCCTCCGCATCCTCCAGAATCAGTTCGAAACGCTTGTTACTTTTTCCGGGCACCACGTTGCACGACTGCACGGTGCCCATGACGGTCGCCGATTCGCCCTCGCGCAGATCGCGCACGCCCGTGGTGGTGGAGCGGTCGAGGTAGCGGCGCGGGTAGAAGTGCAGCATGTCGTGCACGGTACGCACGCCATGCGCCTCGGCCCACGCGTCGGCGCGCTTCGGACCCACGCCCTTCAGATACTGCACCTCGCGTTCCAGAATGTCGGTGCTCATAGCTGCGTGCGTTCAGGGGGATGCGACAGGCAAGCGATCAGACGCGCAAACCGGATGCCTCCCCTACAGGTTCGTGGATGCCCGGGAGTGGGCGGCTGCATGCGAATGGATGCAGCAGGGAACGGTTGTGTGCTACATGGCGGTGTTTCTGGCATCCGCCCACACTTCAATTCTCCACCCATCCATCCTTCCATCCCTCCATCCCTCCAACGCCTCTCACTCCGGCGGCTCAAACCGCACGCGGGCGGAGATGCGATACGAGTAGCCCAGGTCTTGCGCCGTGAGTCCAGCGAAGTCGCCAAAGCTGACGTCGATAGCCACCTGATTCAGCGTAAGCCCCGCGCCAATCGAGGGCGTAATGTCGAGGCCGATGCTATCGCCCGTCTGGATGCGGCTGATGCCCGCCCGCAGCTCTGCCACACCCGCATACGAAAAGGCCCCGCCCACCCGCGGATGAAACGACACATCGCCCACATTCGGCGCGAAGGCTTGCTGGCCATCGAACGCAATGTCGGTGTCAACGCCGAGCGTCACCGCGTGGCGGCCCACCGGCCACACCGCGCCCGAGCCCAGCCGCACCACCGGCAGCACCAGTGCCGTGCCGCCGGTCGGCAGGTCTTGGCCGAACACCTCGCCAAAGGTAAACGGATCGCCCGTCGCTGGATTGGTATCGTCAATCGAGAACGCCGACTCGTTAATGCTCCAGCTCTGCAGCATCGTCGACAGGTCTTGCACCGTCACGCCCAGGCGATAGCGTTCCGAGCGCCACTGTGCACCCACATCCATGCTGTAGCCCCACGCATCCGCAAAATCGCCAATGGTGCGGCGGATGCCCTTGAAGTTGATGCCCACCGACCAGTCCGAATTCAGCGTGCGGCTGTAGCTGACGAACAGCGCCCAGTCCGCTGCCGAAAACGTGGTGATGAGGCTCTCGTAGTTGGGGCGCGGCTGATTGCGCACCGGATCCCACGCATTTAGCGTGTTCACAATGTCGTTCACCCCGCTCCGAAAGACCGACACGCCCAGCGCCGAGCGGTCGCTAATAGGCAGCGCCCCCGCGGCATAGTCGAACGACACCGCCCCGGCAAAGCGCTCCACATGCATGTACGACAGCTCGGGATGCGTAAGGTGGCTCAGGCCCGCCGGATTCCAGTACCCCGCGCTCACCTCATCGGCATGCGCCACGTACGCGCCGCCCATGCCCAGCGCACGAGCATCCACGCCGCCCGCCAGAAAATCAGCGCCGTACTTGGCAATGCGCTGCGCATCCGCCGTACCTACAGAACCCCAACTCAGACACACACAACACAGAAGTGCAAGAAACCGCTTCACGATAGGTCGCTCGGAAAATGATAGAGGATGCCTGTTTCGTAAAATGCCCGATGCACAGTTTTGTTACAGTCGCCTCCGGGCCATCTGCGTTACAGCGCGCTCATGCCACGGATTGCCGCCACACGGCATCAATATATTGCGTTTGAGGGATGCAACAGCGTGATTGTACACCACCTGCTCTGCTATCCCCGCCCTGTGCCCGTCTTTCCGCTATGGTTTACTGGATACGACATGCTGCCGCCTGTCTGGTTGTTGGTCTCGGACTTGCAGCGCTGCCGTTGCTTGCCCCGCTTCAGGCGCAGGACCTGACATCCGCCGACCTGCGCGAGGCCGATGCCGATGACGGGCTCTTCACGGTCTACGAGCTCGACGACCGCATCCTCTTCGCCATTCCCGATACCTTGCTGGGGCGCGACATGGCTGTGATGAGCCGCTACGCCCAGGCGCAAGACGGACTCGCCAACGGGGGCGGACGCCTCAACCGGAACATGGTGGTGCAGTGGGAGGCGCGCGGCGATCGCATCTACCTGCGCACGCAGTCGCACAGCAACACCGCCGACGAGGGCGACAACGTGCAGCTGGCGGTGCAGAACTCCAACTTCGCGCCCGTCATTGCCAGCTTCCCGGTCGAGCTGACGCGGGGCGGTGCCTCGGTCATCGACGTGACCGACCTCTACATGGGCGATCATCCGTCGTTCTCGCTGCCTGAGTGGCATCGCTCCGACATGGAGGTGAGCCGCTACGCCCGCGACCGCAGCTGGCTCGAATGGACACGCAGCTTCCCCGAAAACATCGAGATCCGCGCCGTGCGCTCGTACGATGCGGCAAGTCCCCCGTCGAACGAACGCGGCGGCACCGTCTCTTTCGCCATCAACCACTCGATGATTCTGCTGCCCGAAGAGCCGATGATGCCGCGCCTGGCCGATGAGCGCGTCACCTACATCACCGTCACCCAGACCGACTACTCGCGCGATTTTCAGGGCGTGCGCCCCGTGCAGTACCTGCGCCGCTTTCGATTGGAGCCCAGCGACATGGACGCGTTTGAGCGGGGCGAGCTGGTGGAGCCGAAGGAGCCCATTGTGTGGTACATCGACCCGGCCACGCCCGAGCGGTGGATTCCGTACTACAAAGCGGGCATCATGGAGTGGGAGGACGCCTTCGAAAAGGCCGGATTCAAGAACGCGGTCGATGTACGAGTGGCACCCACCGAAGAGGAAGACCCCACGTTTAGTCTGCTGGATGCGCGGTACAACGTCATTCGCCATGTGGCCACGCCGGTACGCTCAGCCAACGCCGGGGGCGATGTGGTCGACCCGCGCTCGGGTGAGGTCATTCGCGCCCACATGAACATATACGAGGGCCTCGACGAGCGGCTGCGCTGGTGGCTTATCTCGCAGGTGGCTACCGCGAACCCGGAGTTCCAGACCGACGAACTGGCCGAAGAAGACCTGGGCGAGGCGCTGCGCTATGTCGTCTCGCACGAGATGGCCCACGCGCTGGGCCTGCCGCACAACCAGCGCGCCAACTTCGTGTATCCAGTCGACTCGCTGCGTAGCCCCACCTTTGTGGAGGAGCGCGGGCACTCAGCCTCGTCGGTCGGACGCACGCGCTACAACTACGTGGCCCAGCCGGGTGATGGCGTCTCGCCCGAGCGACGCGCGGGCGTGTGGGATGAGTTCGCCATCATGTGGGGCTACCGTCCGATTCCCGAGGCCACCACGCCCGAAGACGAGTTCGACACCCTGAACGAATGGATCCTGGAGCGCGCCGACGACCCGTGGTTCCGGTCGGCCACCGCGCAGTTCGGCATGGATGAAGAGTGGGACCCGTACCGGATGACAGAGGGCATCTCCGATGATCCTATCGAAGCCGCCGAGTACGGCATGCGCAACCTGCGTACCGCGACCACAAACCTGATGGACTGGGTGCTCAACGAGGGCGACGACTACTACGAGCTGGAGACGCACTACCTGCAGAACCTGACGCAGTGGAATCGCTACGCGCAGCATGCGGCCTCGGCAGTGGGCGGGTCCTGGACGCATCATAAGCGCTACGGCGAAGAGGGCTGGGTCTACACGCCCATCGAAGCGGAGTATCAGCAGAAGGCGATGAACTTCATCGACGAGCATGTTTTGCAGACGCCTGAGTGGGCGCTCGATATGGATCTGCTGCGCCGCATTGAGCACGCGGGGGCGGTGGAGCGCATCCGGGCGTACCAGGAGCTGGCTGTGCAGCGGCTCTTGAACCATGCCCGCCTGGCGCGCATGATTGAGCACGAGGCGTTTTTGGGAGGCGACACCTACCGCCCTGCCGACATGCTCGACGACGCACGGGCGATGGTCTGGCGCGAGGTGCAACAGGGCACCCCCATCGACACGTACCGGCGTAACATGCAGCGCGCGTACCTGCAGCAGGCCCACCACCTGCTGCACGATGCCGAATCGGACCACTGGGAGCCGCCGGCCTCCGGCAACCTGCGCGTGGGCAGCAACGATACCCCACCGCTGAATGCCGACCTGCACATCCGCCAGTCCGATATTCGTCCGCTTGTGCGCGACCAACTGCGTCTGCTTCGTGAGGAGATCACCACAGCGCTGGATGCAGGCATCTCGGACCGGATGACGCGTATTCACCTGCACGACGCGCTCGAACGCATCGATGCGGCGCTATAGCACGCTGGGCCCAACGGCCCACAGCACGGGGGGGCAGTCAGCAGTAGCGAGCATGAAGAATCGCGAATCGGTTACGATAAGGCGTTGCGTCTATTCGCATTTGAAAGATGCATCTTGTTTGTTACCGGTGCTCCGCTTTCTGCACAACCCTCACGCCTCATGACCAGTCAACGTCGTGCTTCATTTACCGCCGGTGTCTCCCTTGGCCTCTTACTCATCTTTGTGGATGCGATGGCACTTCGTTTTATAGGGGCGTTTGCGGCAGGCGTGCTGCTCATTCGCCTCTGGAAGCCCGCCTCAGGACGCGCTATCCCGCGCATCGAGGGGGCACGCATGGGCATCATTACGGGGCTTATTGTGGGCGTCACACGGCAGTTTGTGCTGCTCGTGCTCGTCATTATCGGGGTGTTTTTCGATCCTGCCCCCTCGTTTATGCAGCCCCCCAGCGATGCGCTTATCTACGAGTTTCAGCAGGCATGGGGATATAACTACTACACGGTGCAAATTCTCTTCGATGTGTTCGGGGGCTGCGTCGCTGCCGGGCTGGGCGCAGTGCTGGGCCTCCGGCTCTACGAAAGCGATGATCGATCCTGACACAGAAGCGGCGCCCGTATGGAAATTCGCCCAAATTGGGGCGGATGCGTGGGCACGGCTGTCTTATGCCACTTCGTCTCTTTAGAATAGATCTAAACAACTGATCTTTTCGATAGTCCAACCCCTGCCAATGATCAATAAGACATGGACGGTGTGGAGCGTATTGGGTGCCGTGCTGCTGAGCAGCATAGCGCTCATGGGCTGCGGCACCGGCAATGATGCCGACACCACCGATACAGAGAGCGACGAGCTGGTCATCTATACCGGACGCAGCCAGGCGCTTGTAGAGCCGCTCGTCGAGATGTACCGCGAGCAAACCGATCGCGAAGTGCGCGTACGCTACGGCTCCGACGCCCAGCTGCTGGCCGCGCTGGCCGAAGAGGGCGACCAGAGTCCCGCCGATGTGTTCTGGGCCAACACCACCGGTGCGCTCGGCAATGCTGCTCAGGAAGGGCGCCTGACCGACCTGCCTGCTGATCTGCTCGACATGGCCGACTACTTTGTGCCGAGCAATGCACAGTGGACGCCCCTCACGGCCCGGTTTCGTGTCTTGGCCTACAACACCGACCGCATAAATCCCGAGGAGCTCCCCGAATCGGTGCTTGATCTGCCCGCGCAGTCGAATCTGCAGGGGCGCTTTGGGTGGACGCCCGCCTACTCCAGTTTTCAGGACTTTGTAACCGCGCTTCGTGTGGTGCACGGTGCCGACACGACCGAAACGTGGCTGGCGGATGTGGAGGCCAACCTTGATCCGAATAACTACACCTCGAACACGCCGCTCGTTGAGGCTCTTGCTGCCGAGGAGATCGACGCGGGCCTGACCAACCACTACTACGTGCTGCGCAAGCGCTACGGCGATGCCAAGGTCGACGACGAATCGACCATTGATCCCGAGACCCCCATCGCTATTCATCGCTTCGCCAATGGTGATGTAGGCAACCTGGCGCTTGTGACCGGAGCCGGCGTGCTGCAAACCAGCACTGCCCCCGAAGCCGGATACGACTTCCTCCGCTTCCTGCTAAATACCGATGCGCAAACCTTTGCCGCAGAAACGGTGAATGAGTATCCGGTTGTGAACGGCATTGACGTGCCCTCGTACATGCTGCCTGTTGACGAAGCCCTGCAAACCAGTCCCGAATTCGATCTGGAGCAGCTCCGCAACATCGACGGCACGCTCGACCTGCTTCGCAATCAGGGGCTGCTGTAAAGGGGCTCTTTCTGTTGGTGAACCAAACACACTGTGCTCCCCACTCGCTGGATGACGTTCTGGCGCGATCACTTGCGCGACCGGTGGTACCTTCTGGTGCCGGTCGCGCTTGTGGTCGTTGGGGTGCTCATTCCACTGGCCTACCTCTTGGTGCGCGCCGCCCAGGCCGACCCCGATGTGCTGTACCGCCTTGTTGTGCGGATGCGGACGCTGGAACTGCTCTGGAATACGGTTGCGCTTACCGGGGGCGTACTCGTGGGCACCATGCTGCTGGCGTTTCCCCTGGCGTGGCTCACAGCACGTACCACCCTGCCGGGCACGCGCATCATGACGTGGCTGGGCGTGCTGCCCCTGGCCATTCCTGGATATGTGATGGCTTATGCACTGTTGGGGGCCACCGGCAGTCAAGGCGTGCTCAATCAGGTTGTAGGACTGCCCATCGACCGGCTGCACGGTTACTGGGGCGCCTGGGCGGCGCTTAGCCTGGGCACGTTTCCGTATCTCTTCCTGAACCTGCGTACCGCGCTCCTGGGGCTCGATCCGGCGATCGAGGAGTCGGCCCAGGCGCTGGGCTATCCACGCCACCAGGTGTTCTGGCGGGTGGTGCTGCCGCAGCTGCGCCCCGCGCTCCTGGCGGGCGGACTGCTCGTGGGGCTGCACGTGTTGGGCGATTTCGGCGTCGTGTCGCTGATGCGCTTTGAGACGTTCAGCTACGCGCTCTATCTGCAGTACACCGCCTCGTACGACCGCATCTACGCCGCCTGCCTGGCCCTGATGCTGCTGGCGCTTACCATCGCGGTGCTCGTGCTGGAAGCTCGACTGCTCAAGGGCCTGCTCTACCACCGCACCGGCACAGGCACCGGACGTCCGGCTACGCCTGTTTCCCTCGGGGCATGGACCGGGCCCGCTTATGGGGTGGTCGGGTTCATTGCCCTGACCTCGGTGGTCATTCCGGCGGGCACCGTCGTGTACTGGATGGCCTCGGCTGCACAAACCGGTGTGCCGTGGGGCGGACTTGGCACGGCGCTCTGGGATTCGTTCTCGGCTTCGGCGCCTGCTGCTTTCCTGGCGGCTGGTCTGGCGCTGCCGGTGGCCTACCTGAGCGTGCGCATGCCCTCGCAGCTTACGGCGGGGCTGGAGCGCATCGCGTATCTGGGCTACGCCACGCCGCCGCTCGCTTTTGCGCTGGCGCTCATCGTGTTTACGCTGCAGGTGCTCCCCATCGCGTACCAGACGCTCGGATTGCTCGTGGTGGCCTACGCGCTGCACTTTATGGCCGAGGCCGTAGGTCCCATCCGCAGTGCGCTCTACCAGGCCCCGCCGAACATCGAAGAGGCCGCCCGCTCGCTCGGGCGTACGCCACTGCACGCCTTTGTGAGTGTGACGCTTCCGCTCTTGCGCCCGGGGCTCATTGTAAGCGTGGCGTTTGTCTTCCTTTCGGCAATGAAGGAGCTGCCCCTCACCTTTCTGCTCTCGCCGCTGGGGTTCGATCCGCTTGCACTGAACGTATGGAGCTACGCCAACGAGGCCATGTTTGCGGATGCTGCGCCGTACGCGCTGGCCATCATGGGCTTTTCGGCCCTGTTTGTGGGCCTGTTGCTCGTTCGCGAAAAAACAACGAGCCGTCAAACGCACGCCGCTCCCATGTCGTAACAGCATCTACTGGCCGCTCTCTTTTGTGTAGCCGCTAAGCCGTACAGGCCGCGCGCTGGTTATGACTGACCCGATTCTTTCTGTTGATGCCATCACGAAGTCGTATACCGCCGAGGGGCCGCTCGCGGTCGACCAGGTCTCGTTTCAGGTGGCCGATGGCGAGATCCTTGCCGTGCTCGGGCCCAGCGGATGCGGAAAAACCACCATGCTGCGCTGCATTGCCGGATTCGAGCGCCTCTCTGCCGGATCTGTCGTAATGCGCGATCGCATCCTGGCTAACCACGATACCCACATCCCCGCCGAGCGCCGGGGCATTGGGCTCGTCTTCCAAGACTACGCGCTCTTTCCGCACCTGAGCGTGCTCAAAAACGTGATGTTCGGCCTCCGCTACCACACCGACGTCCCTGACAAAGAAGGCCGCGCCCGCAAAGCGCTCCAGATGGTGGGCCTGCAAGGCTACGCCGATCGCACGCCGCATCACCTGTCGGGGGGACAGCAGCAGCGCGTGGCGCTGGCTCGGGCCCTGGCTCCCAAGCCCGACCTGCTGCTGCTCGATGAGCCCTTCTCGAATCTGGATGCGCTGCTGCGCCAAACCACGCGCCAAGAGGTGCGCACGCTGCTCAAAGACAACGGCCTGAGCGCTGTGCTCGTAACGCACGACCAGGAAGAGGCGCTCTCCTTTGCCGATCGCGTGGCCGTTATGCGGCGCGGACGCATTGAGCAGGTGGGCACGCCCGAGGAGGTCTACTACGAGCCCCGCACCCTCTTCGTCGCGCAGTTTCTGGGCCGCACCAACCTGCTCATGTCCGATGCCGACGGCACCGAAGCCGACACGCCCATCGGACGCTTGCCGCTGAACCGCCCGGCCTCGGGGCGCGTGCTCGTGTCGCTGCGTCCGGAGCATCTCACGCTGGCCGCGCCGCAGAACGTGCCCGACCCCGATGGCTGCACGCCGGGCACCGTCATCGACCGCGCGTTCAAGGGGCACGACATCACCTATCGTGTGGCTTGCGACAGCAGCGAGTATCTCGTGCACACCTCTAACCGCTTCTCCTTCCAGCCCGGCGACGACGTCTACATCCGCCCGCTGGAGCCGGGCGTAGTGCTCGAAAGTAGCCCCGCTGAGCTTAACACGTCGGCCTAACCGGCACTTGCGCTACGCCGGTCCGTTACAGGCGGATGTGTTTTGCTTTGCTTGCCCCCTATCGTTATGCCAACGCGTTTGCTGGTTGCTATCTTGTTTGCTTCCCTTCTTGGAGGCGGAAGCCTGAGCCTCCCCCTACATGCCCAGTCGGGCTCCGCCACCTCTCCGTCCGACACGGTGTGGGTCGGAAGCTGGGAGGGCACGTTGCATGTGTCCGGCACCGAGCTGCGCGTGGTGCTGCACCTCGACCGCACCGACAGCGGCCTCACCGGCACCATGGACAGCCCCGATCAGGGCGCCTCGGGCATTCCGCTGGATGACATCATCGCCACGGGCGATAGCCTCACGCTTGCCGTACCGTCCATTGCCGGACGCTACGCAGGCGTGCGAACGGCCCCCGATACGGTACAGGGCACCTGGATTCAGGGCGGGATTGAACCTGACCTTACGCTGGCGCGCACCGACACGCCCTCGCAGGTGAGCCGCCCGCAGCAGCCCAAGGCCCCATTCCCGTACGCGACTGAAGACGTGACCTTCCCGACAGCCACCGAGCGCCACACGCTGGCCGGTACATTCTCACATCCAGAGGCCAGCGCGCCCGTGCCCGCTGTGGTGCTGGTGTCAGGCTCCGGGCCACACACGCGCACCGGCGAAACCGCAGGTCACGAGACGCTCACCGTACTCGCCGACTACCTCACGCGGCAAGGCATCGCGGTGCTGCGCTACGACGAGCGTGGACAGGGCGAGTCCGAGAGCACGCTGCGGGGCGCCACCACGCCCATGCTCGCCGACGACGTGCGCGGCGCGCTCACCTATCTGGAAGACCGCCCCGAAGTCGATGCTGAGCGCATTGGCATTGTGGGGCACAGCGAGGGCGGACTTATTGCTGGCTACCTCGGTGCGCGCTACCCCGATCTGGTTGATCTGCTTGTGTTGCTGGGGAGCCCCGGTGTGGCTGGAGATGCGGTGCTTAGCGATCAGCTCGCGGCCAGCGCCGAGCGGGCGGGCGCCGAAGGGCCGCGCGTCGATGCGCAGTTGGAAACGCAGCAGCGCGTCTTCGACATCGTGAAGCAAGACGCCGATTCCACGACCATTGCTCGTGAACTGCGTACGCTTATCACCGAGACAAGCGGCGTGAGGCAGGGCGACCGCGTCGACCGCGAAATCCGCGGCCTGCTGGATCCGTGGTTTCGATTCTTCGTGCGGTATGACCCGGCCTCCGACCTACAGCAACTTACGCAGCCGGTGCTTGCGCTCCTTGGCGAGCACGACCAGCAGGTACGTCCCAACTTGAATGCGGAGCCGCTCGAATCCGCTTTGCGCACTGCGCCCACCTCCACCTACGACGTGGTGGTGCTCAGCGAACTGAATCATATCTTCCAAAACGCTGACACCGGTGCGCCCAGCGAATATGCACAGATTGAGGAGACCATCGCGCCCGAGGTGCTCGACCGCACGGCCACGTGGATTTTGGAGCCTTCTTCTGACGAGTAGCACTACCCCTATGCCCACCATCCATCTGAACGCTTCAGACGACACCTGGTGGCGGCAGGCGCAGTGCGACTTGCGGGCAGCCGAGCATCTGCTTCAGGGCGGATTCGCGCGACATGCGGCGGTGCTGGCGCATCTCGCGGTGGAGAAAGCGCTCAAAGCGGCGTACCGCCATCAGCACGAAGCGCCGCCGCCTGCCAGCCACGATGTAAGCTACCTGGCTGAGCAGATCGACTGGCCCGAGGAGAATGCCCCACACGACCGCGCCCGCATGCTCGATGCGCTCGGCGACCACGGCGTGGTGGCGCTGTACACCGACCAGGCACTTGGGCCGGGCGTTCCCAATGACGCCACCGCCCGCGCCCGCCTGGCAGATGCCCACATGCTCATACAGGCACTGGCCCCCGCGCTCGCATAGCACCCCGCCGATTCTGAGACGTGCTCTGCATGTATTCCCCCACGAAGCCTGTCATGGTGAGCGAAAGGCGACGAAGGAGCCGAGAGTCGAACCATCTCCGGCTCGGTTGCCGGGTACGTAATAGGTGCGAGACTGTGCCTTGTGTGTAGGAGATCTTTATTCACTGCGTTCATCAGTCGCTTCGCTCGTGTCAGGACTCTGCAGATGCTTGGCGCATCTGCGCCGCTCAAGATGACAGTGTCCGAGAGGGGTGCGTTGCTCCCCCAAACATTGACCTGTGACACAACACAGCACTACCCAAGTGCAAGCGTCTCAGTGTACGTGCGCCCAAAACGGTCGGTCGCCTCTACCGTCACTTCAGCGGCGCCGGATGAAGGGCGGGCCGCGTACAGATGCGCGGTGGGCACGGGCGACACCCACGGATGGCGCTCGGGTTGGTTGTTGCCCCGGTACAGGTCTTCCGCCTGCGGATCGGTGCCCACGTACGCCTCCATCGGGCCTTGCTCGACGCCATCTTCGTACCAGATGATGCGCCATGCATCGTCGGCATCCCACACGTTGGCGATGAGCGCGTTGGGACGCTCGGGGTCGGCGCCCGGGGCGTACAGATGCATCTGGTGGGCGGCGTTGTAGCCAGTCGACTGATAGCGCCACGAAAGAGCGGTGCCATCGACCTCGTAGACGCCGAAGCCCGGTGGCGTGCCATCGCGTCCCACGGGGCCTGTCCACCACGCGCCCGAGGCCGCGCCCATCACATGTTCGTGCACATTGGCGGGATAGCGATGCTCGGTTTCGTGGGTGTGCCCGGTGATGATGTGGGCTTCTGCAAATGGCTCCAGCATCCGATGGAGCGCTGCCCGGTTCACGGTCATGTTGCGCGGGGATGGCCGGTCGGTGCCGCGTCGCTCGTGCAGCGTGCTGAGCATTGGGATGTGAGTGAAAACCACAACGGGCTGGTCGGGCGAGACGGTGGCCAGGTCGTTCGCGAGCCAGAATAGCTGCCGATCCGGGAGGTGGCCCAGATACGAGTCGGTAGCGCGCCCAAAGCCGTCTTGGCCGGGCCAGTACACGTTATTCAGCACCACGTAATGCACATCGCCGCGGTCAAAGGCATAATAGCCGGGGCCGAAATGGTTGCGAAACGTCTGATACGATCCCCGGTGCGCCGGACTCTCAAAGTTCAGGTCGTGGTTGCCGACTACCTGAAAGAACGGCACGCCCATGCGACCTACAGCGCGCTCGTACTCAGGAAAGAGCGTGAGGTCGTCGAACATGAGGTCGCCGTTGCCCACGCCAAACACCGGCGTATCCCCCAGCGCTGCAACAGTAGACTGCACCGCGGGCACGGTTTCGGATTGGAAGCGGCCCATCTCATACGCGTCCATCGTCTGCGGATCGGCCAGCACCACAAAGGCATGGCGCGTGTCATCGGCAGGCAAGGGCTCCAGTTCGAACAGGGCGGTCTGCTCCGGAGCCTCCGTGAGCGGCCGGAAGAAGCGCGCCGTGCCGGTGTCGTGCTGTGGGATGCGGTATCCAGCAGGCACTGCCATGTACACGAACGGCTGTCGCATATCCGCATGGAGCGTGAACGCACCCGTGGCATCGGTCTGCACCACCGAGAGGCCGTCGGTGATGCGCACGCCCGCCACGCCGCCATCGGGACCGGTAACGCGCCCGGTGACGGTGCGCGCTCCAGCGGATGGGGCGCCTGCGTTGGCGCAGCCGGGCGTGAAGGCAGCCCACCCGGCGGCTCCACCGAGCAGCCCAGCACGCTTCAGAAACGAACGGCGGTTGAGATCCGATAGGGGCATGGCACAGCGTATGTATCCAACAGAGACAGAGAACGCTTCAATATGCAGCAGGGCACGCTGATTTGCACGTGGGCGTGTGTTTTTTGGGATTCGGAGCCTCCCTGTACACGAAACCCCGCGCATCTCTAACAAGAGACCGCGGGGCCGCGTGTGGTAATCTGGAGATGAAGGCGTGCGCCCATCCGATTAGGCTTCGCAAGCTCGGCATTCGAGCAGCTCGCGCGAAAAGCTCTGCGCGGCGTTGACGCCGTTCTGGTAGTAGAGCGACTTGACGCCCTTCTTCCATGCCTCGATGTAGAGCGCATTGATGTCTTTCACGGGCACCGATCCCGGATCAATCGCCAGGTTTAGCGACTGCGACTGGTCGATGTGCTGCTGCCGACTGGCCGCCTGGTTGATGATCGTCATCTGCCCGATCTCGCTAAACGTCTTGAACACGTCTTTCTCGTGCTCCGACAGGATATCGAGGTGCTGCACCGAGCCATCGCGCAGGGCAATCTTCTCCCACATCTCGTCGGTGTCGGCCCCTTTCTCAGCCAGTAGCTCCTTCAGGTGCGGATTCTTGTACGTCACCTTCATCTTGGCCCGATCTTGCACAAAGTAATTGCTCTTGATCGGCTCAATCGAGGGGCTGACCTGCCCCAGGATAAAGCTGCTCGATTTCGTGGGCGCCACCGCCATGGTTGTGGTGTTGCGACGTCCGTAGCCTTCGAGCACCTCCGGTTCGCCAAAGCGATCCGCCAGCTCGCCCGAGGCGGCATACGAGCGTTCCTTGATGGTCTGGGCCACCTCGGCCCCGGTCATGTTAGCTTCGGTGGATTCGAACGGGATCATGTTGTCTTGCAGGTACGAGTGCCAGCCCAGCATGCCGATGCCAACAGCCCGGTGGCGCTTGGCAAACCGCACGGCCCGCTCCATGTGCTTAATGCCCGACGCGCGGTCGATGAACTCCTGCATCACCGCATCCAGAAAGAAGGTGAGCGTCTCCACCGCATCGGTGTCTTTCCACTCGTCGTAGTGCAGCACATTCATCGACGAAAGGCAGCAGACGAAGCTCTCCTTGGCGTTGGAGGGCAGCGCGATTTCGCTGCAGAGGTTACTCGCCTGTATCTCATAGCCCTTGTCTTTGTAAACCTGCGGCTTGTTGTTATTTACGTTCCCCCGAAACAAAATGTACGGGATGCCCAGGTTCATGCGCGCCTCGATGACCTTGGCCCAGAGCGCGCGCTTCTCGGCGTCGCCATCGATCATCTGCTGCATCCAGTCGTCGCCCACCACCACGCCGTAGTACATAGTCTGGATGGTGTCGCCCTCCGTCTGAATGTTGAGCCACTCCTCGACATCCGGGTGCTCGATGTCGATGTAGCCCGCGAAGTGGCCGCGTCGCGTTTCGCCCTGGCTGACCACGTTGATGATCTTGTCGAAGAGCTGCGCAAACGGATAGGTGCCGTTCGACGTGCCGTTGTTGGTGATCTCGGAGCCGCGGGGGCGGATATCGCCAAAATAGCCGCTGGTGCCGCCGCCAACTTTCGTCATCATGCCGACCTCGGCATGCGTGTCGAGGATGGCCTCCATCGAGTCGTCAATGTAGGAGCCGAAGCAGCTAATGGGCAGGCCGCGGTCGAGTCCGAAGTTGGCCCACACGGGCGAGGCGAGCGAGTAGTAGCCGCGGCTCATGTAGTCGAAGAAGCGATCGCCAAATCCGGGCATACCGAGCAGCTCTTCGGCGCGGTCGGCAATGGCGCGCACGCGCTCCTCGGGGCCGGTATCATCGAGCAGGTAGCCGCGGCGTAGGAACGTGCGCGCTTCGTCGTTGAGCCAGTCGAAGGGGGCGCGCTTCGGGCGCGTTTTGGTTGTAGGCATAAGCACAAAGTCGTGTAGAGAGATAGGGGCACATGAGGATGGTACGATGCAGCCGGAGAGGCATCATACCTGCGCATCCCCCTAAGCGAAACCGCCGGGGGATGCGAAACAAGACGCGTGCAGACGGAGCCGTGCGCTAAAAGAGATCGTCGCCGCTGACGCTCTGGGTCATTTTGGAGTAGCTGGTGCCGCGCTTCGAGAAGAAGTCGTTGCCCTTCGTGAGCAAGATCTCCTCGTAGAACCAGCGCGTTTCAGCGAGCCGGTCGTCGTCCACCTCAAAGAGCGGGTCGACATCCACGTAGTCGAGCGAGGCGTTGAACTTATCGCGCAGGAACGCATCCACGACCGGGCGCGGCAGGAAGTCGAGCTCGCCTTCTTCGAAGATCCAGTCGAGCACCTTCTGCTCGGCGCTGTAGGCCTTTTGGCAGGCCTCGACCACGCGGGTTTCGAACTCGGTGCCGAACCACTCAGGGTATTCCTCGCGCATCACGCTGATGAGTTCGACGCCAAAGAGGCCGTGGATCTGCTCCTCTTTCGAGGTAGCCTCTACGGCGTTGGCCACGCCCTTAAAGCGTTTCTCGTACTTGTCAAACGAGAGCATGATGAGGAACTGGCTGAACAGACTCACATGCTCAATAAAGATGCTGAAGAGCAAGATGGAGAGCGCAAAGTCGCGCTTGTCGGCGCTATCGGCGGCTTGCAAGGTGTCTTCGAGATACGCAATGCGGTCGCGCAGCGCGGGGATCTCTTCCACCTGTTCAAAGGCGTCGTTGAGCCCAAGCAGCTCCAGCAGGTGCGAGTACGCGTCGAGGTGGCGCACCTCCGACTCGGCGAAGGTCATGCCCACCGCGCCCACTTCGGGCACCGGCAGCCGCTTGTAGATATCGGCCCAGAACGTCTTGACGGAGACCTCGATCTGCGCAATGGCGAGCATGGTGCGCGTGATGACGCTGCGCTCAGCATCGGTACAATTGACGTGGAAGTCCTGGATGTCGCCTTCAAAGTTAAATTCGTCGTGGACCCAGTACGACTGGCGAATCGCGGTCTTGAATTTGAGCAGATGCGGGTACTGGTAGGGCTTTAGGTTGACGCGCTTTTCGAACAGGGGCATACAGGCAGGAGCAAGCGGAAAGTGAGCGGAAACGTCGGGGACGGCACGGGCACGCGCACTGCTGGAGAGGAGCCGCGCTCTGCAGTCGGTACGGCGGCGGATGTGGTCGCCGCATTTCGTATCCGTTGTTTCGTATCAGCTATGTCGAGGCATGGCGCTGTGTTGGCATCGGAGCGAACTACAACTACAGGGCCCGTCGATGTCTGCGCTGAGCGCAAGTTAGCACAGTGCTACAACGGCTACAACGAATGGACGCATGGCCTGAACGCACACGCGATACGAAAAATAACAGAGCAGGCGACCGAGGCTCCAGGGCGCGTGGAGGCCGGTGTGATGCACGAACACACCGGGAGTGGTCGAAGGATGCAGGGGGCATTCGGACTGTTACCGCTGCGCGCCAGTGCCGGAGTTCCACCGGGCTTCCCCCCAAGCCATGAGCATGCTGTTACGAGCATCAGCATGTACGCGGCTGCCGCACCACCAGGGCACGGCACTGCACCACAGGGACTATGCTATGTACGAGGCGACACCGATAGATTCAAGCGCAAAGTTGTAACGTCTGCTGCAACTGCAATGGAGCATGGCATCACAGTGCGTCTCAATATCGCCGTCGGATCTCCATGATAGAGAAGCAGGAGAGAGTTGTTGCACGAAATCCAGAGTGGTGATTTTGAGGAGATGCTGAACCCTACCTGTAGCGCGGGATTCAACGGCATAAACAGGAGTTATCAGCCTGTGCGGGGCACGAGTGCGATCATGAAAACGCTATCATGAAAAATATCGATGATACGGTGCAAGGCGCGGTCCGGCGGTTAGAGGTTCGGGCGCGCCACCGCGTCGAGGCGCTATTTGGCGGAGCCTACCGCTCGGCCTTCAAGGGACGCGGCCTGGAGTTTGCCGAGGTGCGCCCGTACCAGCGGGGCGATGACGTGCGCGCCATCGACTGGAACGTGTCGGCGCGCATGGACGACACGTATGTGAAGGTCTTTGAGGAGGAGCGCGAGCAGACCGTTATCGTAGCGGTGGATGTATCGGCCTCGCAGGCTTTTGGCACCGGAGCAGCCCCCAAGCGCACGGTGGCCACCGAGGCCGCGGCCCTGGTGGCGTTCAGCGCGCTACATCATCAAGACGCGGTCGGCCTACTGCTGTTTACCGACCAGATCGAGGTGCAGCGCCCGCCGCGTAACACACGGCGCCACGTGCTGCACAGCCTGCGCACGCTGCTTGGCCATAGGCCCCAATCGCGGGGCACCGACCTGCGCGTGCCGCTGCGCTACTTGCTTGCTCGCATGCGGCGTCCGGCGACCGTGCTGCTCGTGAGCGACTTCATGGACGACGGCTATGCGCCGCTGCTGCGCGCCGTGGGCCGCCGCCACGACCTGATCGGCGTGCATGTGCACGACCCCGGCGAGGCGGAGCTTCCAAGGGGCGGACTGATCCCGCTTACCGATGCCGAAACTGGAACCACCCGCCTGGTTGATGCGCGCGATCCGGATACGCGTCGCGCGGTAGCGCAGGCGGCCCAGGCGCGGCAGGCACGCATAGCCACCACGCTTCGTCAGGCCCAGGCGGGCTACTTGCCGCTTTCCACTGCGGGCGATACCGCCGAGGCGCTCATCAGCTTCTTTCAGCGCCGCATCCATGCGCGCTCGTAACCGTTTGCCTCTGTCTCCCCTGGTATGACTCGCATGCGCTGCTGGCTTCTGGTGCTGATTGGATGGCTGGCCCTGCTTCCGCCTGTAAGTCAGGCCCAGCGGGTTCAGGTGGATGCGTATGTAGAGGCCGACAGCCTGCGTATCGGCGAGCAAACCACGCTGTGGATGGTGGTGGAGCATTCGTTTCGGTCGGAGGTCGCGTTTCCGGAGGCCGACACCGGGCCCACGCTCTTTGGCGATCTGGAGGTGCTGGGGCGCAGCGTGCCTGGCCATCGGTACATGGGCGCCGCCCGCACCGGCGGACGCATCGACAGCGTGGGCTACACCGTCACCACGTTTGCCCTTGACGAAGCTGAGGTCCCCGCACTGCCTGCATGGGTGGTGATGGGCCAGGATACAACCATCGCGGGCTCTGATGCCTTCACGATCCCCGTGCCCAGCGTATTGCCGGCCGACACCACCACCGCCATGCAGCCGCTGATGCCGCTTGTGCCGTTTCCGTACACGTGGGACCGGTGGATAGCAGCCAGCGCGCTCGTGCTGGCGCTACTGGCGCTTGGGCTGTGGGGCTACATGCGATACTGGCGTTGGGGGGATGCAGAGAACGCCGCTTCGCACGGACATACCGCCACGGCCTATGAAGCGACCTGCACCCAGCTCAGCAGGCTCTCACCACCAGGGGCAAATGCCGAGGCCAAAGCGTTTTATACAGCGCTCACGCAGGCGCTTCGGACGTATCTGGCCAAGCGGCTGGGCATACCGGCACGTGAGCGCACCTCAGCTGAAGTGGTACATGCATTGGAGCAGCATCCGCAGGTGCCACAGAAGGTAGCCGGACGCATCCAGGCGGTGCTGGAGCGGGCCGACCTCGCCAAGTTCGCCAACACCTCCCCCGGCACTGCTGCAAACCGCACCGCGCTCCAAGAAACGAAACAGACGGTTGACGCGATAGAACATGCCCTGCAGGCTTCGACCGCATCATCTGCCAACACGCCGCCCCGCGATGGTGCTCCATCCCATACCGACCGCGCCGCCCCTGATGCTGCATCCGCGTAGGCACGCCGCCGCTGCGCTTCGCATCCCCTAACCTAACCCCGATGCATTTATGACATCTGTGCCTGACGAACTGGTCGATGCGCTGGCTGCTGCCAAAACGGTTGCGGTGCTTACCGGGGCCGGTGCCAGTGCCGAAAGCGGCATCGCCACCTTCCGCGATCCGGATGGGCTGTGGGAGCAGTTTAGTCCCGAGGAGCTCGCCAACGTGAAGGCGTTTCTCGATAACCCGACGCTCGTGCAGGGCTGGTATCGCTACCGGCAGGCAGCCATCGAAGAGGCTGCACCAAACGCGGGGCACCGCGCCCTAACGCGGCTGGAGCAGCTTGTGCCCCGGTTTGCATGCATCACGCAGAACGTAGACAACCTGCATCAGGAGGCGGGCACCGAACGCGTAATTGAGCTGCACGGCAACATCATCCGCAGCTACTGCATCGACTGCGGCGAACCGCACGCGCTGGATGCGTCGGTTGGTGCTGAAGACGACCCGGAGCCGGTGCGATGCGCCGAATGTGGCGGGCTCATCCGTCCCGATGTGGTCTGGTTTGGGGAGCAGCTGCCGCCCGATGCTATCGCTTCTGCCAATTCCTGGGCCCGCGATGCCGATGTGTTTCTGTGTGTGGGCACCAGCGCGGTGGTCTTTCCCGCTGCCGACCTGCCGCTGAAGGCGCTCGATCATGGCGCGTACGTGGCCGATGTAAACCCGGACACGAGTGCGGTGTCGGGCAAGGCGCAGGTGCACCTGCAGGCGCCTGCAGGCGAAGCGCTCCCGGCACTTGTTGAGGCCGTAGCTTCCCGAATCAACTCCGATGCCGCATGACGTTCGCGTATCCATGGGTGCTGTGGGGACTGGCGGCGTTGCCGTTGTGGGCGGTGTGGCGCTGGTGGCGCGGGGCCACCGACGTGGGGGTGGGCGTCCCCACGCTGGCGGATGTGCCGGGGCGCGTCTCGTGGCGCGTGTGGATGCGCCGGGTGCTTCCGCTGGTGCGAGGGGCCGCCCTGGCGCTCATCATTGTCGCCCTGGCGCGTCCGCAGCAGCACGACGTCGTGCAGGTCGACACCACCGAAGGCATCGACCTGGTGCTTGCGCTGGACGCCTCCACCTCAATGCGCACTGCCGACTTCCCCCCGAATCGGTTTGAGGCCGCTCGCTCCGTGGCTGTTGACTTTGTGGAGGGCCGGCCGAACGATCGCATGGGGCTCGTGGTCTTTGCCGGGCGCGCCTTTACGCAAGCGCCGCTTACCACCGATCGCGCGTTCCTGACCGATGCCATTGAGGCGCTGCGGCTGGGGCAGTTTGAGCGCGGCACGGCCATTGGGGCCGCGCTGGCGACCTCCGTCAACCGGCTGCGTGAGTCGGAAGCACCCAGCCGCGTCGTGGTCTTACTCACCGATGGACGCAATAACCGCGGCTCCATCGATCCGCTAACCGCGGCTGAGATTGCCCGTGTGCTGGGCATCCGCGTGTACACGATTGGTGTGGGCGCCTTCGAAGAGGCCCCCTTCGAACCCGAGGCTGCCCCCGAATCCGACGACGAAGTGGACGAATCCACCCTGACCGCAATGGCCGAGCGCACCGGCGGGCAGTACTTTCGGGCGTCGGATACCGAGGCGCTCCGCACCATCTATAACGAGATTGCGGACATGGAGCAGGGCGAGATTGAGACGACGACCTACACCGATGTGAGCGAACGCTACGCCGGGTTTGCCGGCGCGGCGCTGTTTCTTGTGTTAGTACATACGCTGCTGCGCACCACCGTGGGGCGCCGCGTGCCTTGACGACCCGCCCGTACTGCTGATTTCTCCAGCCCCAACCACAGCGCCCAACGTATCATGATTGATCTCATAGACATTGGCATCGACGATGCCCTTGCGTTTCGCGTGGACGGTTCGATTACAAAAGATGAGATGACAACGGTGCTCGCCCATGCCCGCGAGAAAGTGAATGCACACGGCACCATCGTGCTCTTTGAGCAGATCGACGCGTTTGGGCGTATCGAGATGGGCGCGCTCGTGGAAGAGTTCAGGTATCTGTTTGAGATCGGCATCTCCAACATTCGCAAGGCCGCAGTACTGACGGATAAAAAATGGGTCGCCAAGGTGGTGGCTCTCGAAGATAAGGTGTTTAGACGCATTGAGATGAAGTGCTTCCCCATCAGCGAGCGTGAAGCGGCGATTGCATTTCTGCGGGAGGCGTAGCTGTGCGCTCCCCCGTGTGGGTGGTTGCCCGTTTGTCATGCAGATGCTACCTTGGCAGGTGACGTCAACTCGTGCGTCAGAGAACCACGCGTTCCATCCCCCACGCCTCACTGCCATGCATCTTGCCCTTGTTCAGCAGCATGCCACCACCGATCTGGACGACAACCTGAACCGGGGCCTCCGCGCCCTCGATGAAGCCGCCGATGCCGGGGCCGACTGCGTGGTGTATCCTGAGCTGGCGTTCACGCCGTTCTATCCGCAGCACCGGGCCGGGCCCGATGTCCACGACAAGGCCGAGCCCATCCCCGGCCCGACCACCGAAGCGTTCCAGGACGCCGCCGCGCGCCGGGGCGTGGTCGTGGTGATCAATCTGTACGAGCGCGACGGCGAACACGCCTACGACACTTCGCCGGTCATCGATGCCGATGGCACGCTGCTCGGCATCACCCGCATGATGCACATCACCGATTACGACGGGTTCTATGAGCAGGGCTACTACGCCCCCGGCGATACCGGCGCGCCCGTCTACGACACCGCAGCCGGACGGATTGGGGTGGCTATCTGCTACGACCGTCACTACCCTGAGTATCTGCGTGCGCTCGCCCTTGGTGGGGCCGACTTGGTCGTTGTGCCCCAGGCTGGCGCTGAAGGCGAGTGGCCCGATGGACTCTTCGAGGCGGAGCTGCGCGTGGGCGCGTTCCAGCACGGCTACTTCATGGCCCTGGCCAATCGCGTGGGCGAAGAAGACGTGCTCACCTTCGACGGTGGCTCGTTCGTGACCGACCCGTTCGGGCAGCTCGTTGACCAGGCGCCGCGTGGCGAAGACGCCATCCTCCACACGCATATCGACCTGGACCGATGCAGGGAAGCCCCGGCTCGCCGCCTGTTTCTGAAAGACCGGCGTCCCGATCAGTACGCCCAGGGCGCTGTGGCCTCAAACCGGACTGCAAGTCAGACGTAGCAATGCCCACATATTTCAATGGGGGTTACATCGTAAGTGGTCGTCCTCTCGCGAAAAACCATCCCTGGAGCGAACGGGCTCCCGTTCGCTCATAGAAGCACATTCAGTGTGAACTACAGGGACGTTGCCCATCATTTGTGACTAAGTCCTTATCGTTTCTCGAATGTCAACTGCGTTATGGAATGGGCCGCGCCCGAATACATCTGGATGCTGGGAGGGCTGCCGGTGGTCGTGGGGCTGTTCGTATGGGCACAGCGAAAGCGACGCGAAGCGTATGCCCACGGATGGATCTCTGAAGATATGCGCCCGATGCTGCGATGGCGACGGAATGTGCAAGCCGCCATTGTCACCGTTGCGGTGGCGCTGCTTGTGCTGGGGCTGGCGCGTCCGCGGATGGGCGGCGCAGAGCGTGAGGTAGAGCAGCGCGGTCTCGATCTGGTGATTGCACTCGATCTGTCGCGCTCGATGCAGGCCGAAGACGTCGCGCCCACCCGCTTCGACCGCGCCCGCAGCGAACTCCACAGCGTGTTCGACCAGTTGGCGGGCGACCGCGTGGCGCTCGTCGTGTTTGCGGGCACTGGCCTTTTGCAAGCGCCCCTCACCACCGACTATGCTGCGCTGCGTAGTCTGTTGGATGCGGCTGATCCGCTCTCCATGCCCACACCCGGCTCAAACCTGGAGGGCGCTCTGCAAGCAGCAACAACCGCACTCGACGCCCGAGACATCTCCACCGACCCCAATGCTCCGCCACGCGCCCAGGCCATGCTGATCCTCTCCGACGGCGAGTTTCACGATGGCGAGGTCGAGGCCGCTCGCGCCCAGGCCCAATCCAACGACATTGCGCTGTACACCGCAGGCTTAGGCACCAAGGAGGGCGCTCGCGTCCCCATCTACAACGAGAACGGCACCCGCACCGACTGGCTGCGCGAAGACAACGGGTCCATCGTGACGAGCCGCCTGAACGCCAGCGCTCTGCGCGCCTTGCCCACGGGGCCCGGACGCTACTACGAACTGGGCCCGGCTACCGGCTCCCTCAGTGCCTTTGTGGACGACCTGCGCGGGCTGGAACGCTCGCTCATTGGCGTGGAGCGCTTCGAGGCGTACTACGAAGGCTTCTGGATTCTCCTGGCGCTGGCGCTGGGGCTGCTTCTGGGGGATGCCGTATGGGACCCCGCCCGCCCTGCATTTGCTACCAACCCCACAACCACATGACGCTCCTCCGCTGGCTGCTCCTTCCGGTACTGGTGAGTGCGCTCTGGACGTCGGGTGGAGACGCGGAAGGGCGGCGGGGCAACACGCTCTACGAACGCGGAGCCTTTGCGGAAGCCGAGGCGGCATTTCAGGCCGGCATTGCACAGACGGATCCACGCGACAGCACCCGCTATGCAGCGCTCCATCACAACTGGGCGGCGGCGCTGTATCAGCAGGAGGCGTATGTGCAGGCCGATTCGGTGTTCGCCGTGGCCCAAGAATATGCTCGCAGCATGGTTGAGCGCGTGCGTATCCGCTACAACCGGGGTACGAACGCAGCCCGCACGGGCGACACGGATGCGGCGCTTGTGCACTACCGGGCTACGTTGCTTTTGGACCCGACCCACAATGACGCCCGCCACAACTACGAAGTGCTGGCGCGCCAGCAGGCGGCGGCTCCCATGCCGCGTCCTACGTTCGATGTAGACCCGTCGGACTATGCGCAGCGCCTCAAACGCCGCGCCGAGGCGCTTGCAGCCCAGCGTGACTACACCGCTGCATTCGACCTGATGCAAAACGGTCTGGCCGAGGATTCAACCGTAGCCGCGTATCAGGATTTCATAGGGCGGCTGGGTACGATTGTCGCCATTGACCGGGACAGCGTGTCGACCGTTCGTCGCCCATAATCTGAAACGGCTCTACCTCATATTCTCCCGTGCTGATGTCATACCTCCGCTATATCGTTCTCGTTACTGCGCTGTGTTGGGCTGGATGCGCCAACGATACACCGCCCCCCAACAGCGACACGATCCCCGACACTACAGCCACGGCGTCTGCCGCTGTCGCATCGCCTCAGGGCGCCTTCTGGAGCAAGTTAGAGTCACTCTGCGGACAGGCATTTGCGGGCACTGCGCTCGATGCGCCTGAGGGTGATGACACCTTTGCAGACGCGACTCTGGTGATGCATGTGCGTCAGTGCTTCGGCGACGAAATTCGCATCCCCTTTCATGTGGGCGAGGATCGCTCCCGCACCTGGATCATCAGCCAGACGGACGATGGGCTGCGCCTGAAGCACGATCACCGCCACGACGATGGCTCCGAAGACGAAATCACACAGTACGGCGGGGACACCGACGACGACGGCACCGCCACGCGCCAGTCCTTTCCCGCCGACGCGTTTACTGCCGACCTGTTGCCTGCTGCGGCCTCGAACGTGTGGAGGGTGGAGGTGACCAACGAGGCGTACACGTATATCCTGGTTCGCGAGAACACAGGCGCGCGCTACGAAATTGCATTCGACCTTACCGAGCCCGTCGATCCGCCGCCCGCCTCATGGGGGTACGAAGACACCGCCCCCACGCATAAGAGCGAGAATACGTAGCACGCGCTACGCATGAAGCGGCGAACGCAACCCACATGGCAACCGCCCCACGTAAGCACCTCGGCGTGCGTGGGGCGGTGTTTGTTAGGTAGGGGGATCCAGTGCAGCAGGCGGCTACAGATTCTCGCTGGTTGCGGAGCGTTACCGTTCGCTAAGGGGGCGCGCCAGCTTCTCGAAGACTTGGCCTCCATCCAGTTCAGTTGGAATCTCATCGAGACGATCATAGCGCCGGGCATCAATCCAGCGGTGGCCTCCCTCGGCCCAGAGCGAATAGCGGCGCTGGAACAGGATCTCATCGATCAGAGCTGTTTCGCTGGATGCCCCGTCGTACGTATCCAACTCCCAGGTCTCACGGATAATGTCGATCGCATCAATCGCCTCGCTGAAGTTACCGGTCTGGGTTTGGGCTTCTGCGTACACGAGAATGAGCTCTTCGTTACGCATGAATGGAATGGGCGACTCGTTCGTCTCGTATCGGTTGTCCTGGTAGAACAGCTCAACCCCCGGCAGATCGCCGTTTGTGATAGGTTCATCACGTTCAAAGAACTTGTTCTCCACGCGGAGGTCACCCGGAAGGGCATCGTCAATCATTGAGGGATGCACCATCAGAATCTGATTGGTATTTGCGTTGCGCGGGTAGAACAGCGGATTAAACTGATCTGGTGGAGCGCCAAAGACATGGTAGGCCCCCTCGTTCATGCTGGCTTCACCGGGTTCGAGCGATAGAAACGAAGCATCAAGCGCATCGAGCGCGCCCGTCCAGTCGTCGGCGTAAATCGCGGCCCGAGCGGCAATGGCCCGGTTGAGCTCCTGCATAGTTGCAGGGGTGTCGAATCCTGCAAAGCCGCCCGAGAGCGTAAAAGCGAATTCGCTGCCGGCGTTACCCAACTGGGTATTGGCCTCGTCAAGGAGGCCGCGGATTTCAGCAAGCGCATCGTCGTAGCTGAGGAACGGCCCGGGGTTGAGCGGGTCGACGACATCAATACGAATCGAGCCGGGAGGACTGCGATCGGGGCCACGCCATTGGCCATTGAGTGCGATTAGATACTGATAGGCCTGGATTGTTTGGGCAAAGCCGATGTATCCGTTGCGCTCCTGCTCATCGACAGCATTGGTATTGCTGACTGCTTCGATCAGAAAGTTGCCTTGCCTAATAGCGGCGTAGGGCGTATCGAAGGCGCTACCGTCGGCGAAGAACTCGGCATCGGGCGTGACATCGTTCTGGCCGAGCCAGTTTGTGACAAAGCGTGGATCCGACGCAAACGTGGCATATACTTCGCGCCCGAATGAGCCGTAGAGTTCGGTTACGTTAGGCGGAGCGGTGCGATGACGGGCTTCGAGGCCCGTCACCAAGTTCTGAAGCTCGCTCTGGCTCGCCCCGCTGCGCACGGCATCGGTAGAGGGGCTGTTCGGGTCGGTGACGGTGCCCGGGTCAAAGAAGTCACAGGCTGCAAGAGTGACAGTCATAAGTGCGATAAAGCACACGGGGTATACGAAACGTTTCATAGGACTGAGTCTCATCAAAAGCGTAGAAAGAGGGCGAGACCGGCGACGCATTAGTATTCAAGCCGCAGGTGGAACGTAAGGCGTCGCGAACTGGGATACGGCGTCACCTCCACAGACTGGGCTACAGCTTGCGTCCCAAAGACCGAGACCTCGGGGTCGTAGCTGCCGTAGTCGCTAAACAGCAAGAGGTTAGACCCGGACATCCCTATTTCCACGCTGCGCAGTACCCCGTTGAAGGCGCTGTCGAGGATGCTGCTTGGGAGCGTGTAATACACCGAAGCCTCGCGTAACTTCACGTAGCTGGCGTCTTCCACAAACTGCGCCGCGCCGGGTCCGAACATGTCGGTACGATCGAGGCCGTTGGGTACGCCGTCGTTGTCGTGGTCTTCGTTCCAGTCATCGGTCGTACCGCCAATGTCAGAGAGGAACCGCGACAAGTTAATGTTCTCGCCGCCCTGGCTCCAATGCAGCAGGAAGCTGAACTCCAGGTTATCGAACAGGGTGAACGAGTTGGAGAACGACATCTGGAAGTCGGGTTGGGCGTCGCCGTAGACCGTGAACGGAGCCTCGGCATCGGGCGTGGCGGGCGTGCCAACAATCGTTGTGGGCGAAAAGCCCTCGCCGATGTAGTACGTACCAAGCGCGGCGCCAAAGCCTCCTGTCGTAAAGGCGGGAATTGTCAGCTCCGTCATCTCCGACGTGTTGCTCCAGAAAAGCGTCCGTGAGGACCAGCTGAAGTTATCGCGGCGCACGGGCAAGACGCTCAGCCCCAGTTCGACACCGGTGTTTCGGAGCGTTCCAGCATTGGTTGCAATCGTGGTGATACCGGTTGACACGGGGTTCTCCCGGTCAAGGATAATATCGTCCACGGTTTTGCGATAATAGGTTGCCTCAAGAGACGCCCGCCCGTCGAAAGCACTCATATCGGCGCCGAATTCTAACTCACGGGCACGCTCGGGGTCGAGGTCGGGGTCGACACCTCGTGTTGAGATTGTAGAGCCCAGCCCGCCTCCAATATTGACGCTATTGAGTGCCGAGAAGGTGGCCCAGAACTGGGGCAGGCCGCCTGTTTCCCCATAGGCCGTGCGCAGCTTCATCTGGCTGATCGCGTCGAAGCCCCAGAAGTCAAAGTTATGCAGGTTGATTGCCAGGGAGCCCTTCGGATAGAAGTAAAATTGATCTTGACTCGCATTGAGCGTGGAGCGATCAAAGCGCGCCCCAACGGTTCCAATCAGGCGGTCATCCCAGTTTACTTCCTGCTGGCCGACATAGCCGATGTCGACCACTTCTACAAACTGCTGAGAGAAGATCTCCTGGATCTGCCCATTAAGCGGGTTGAGTTGACCTGGAGCCAGGCCGCGCCCGCGCACCAACTGCCGGTTCTCGTTCTGCGTGAAGCGCGTAAAGCCGCCCTGCGTTGTTAGATTGAACGAGCCAGCGCCCGACTCCAACGTATGGTTGTAGACGAGGAAGCCCTGCATATTCGTGTTGAAGTTGTCTTCCTTGCCCTGAATCACATCGCCCGGGTTCGACTGGGCCTGCTGAAATTGAAAGAACGGCGGAAAATACACCGTACTGTTGCTGTTCAGGTAATCCAGGCCGCCGTTCACGTCCAGCGACAGGGTGGCGTTATCGCGTTGCAGCAGATCTGCGTTCAGCGAAAACGACTGCAGAAAACGACTGACCTCCTGGTTGTTAGTTGCTTCATTGACCAGGCGGAGCGGGTTTTCGGCGAAGTATGGGTTATCGGGGTAGTTGCCGTCTTCATCCGGCTGCAGTTGGGCGTAGGTTGGCGTGTACGCCAGCGTGTATCCTACCGAGCCGCCGGTTGAGTTTTGGTTGCCCGTAAATCCGCGATCGGAGTCGCTGTAGATGTAGTTCGATCGTGAAGAAACACGCACCCGGTCGCTCAGGCGATGATCCAGATTGGCGCGGACCGTGCGGCGGGCGAAGCCGGTGTTTTCAATAATCCCCTCTTCGTCCTTAAGTCCGCCGGCCACAAAAAACTGCGTCTGCTGATTGCCGCCAGAAATCTCAAGCTGGGTGTTACGCGTCAGCCCCACATTGCCATAGAGCTCTTCCTCATAGTCGAAGAGGTTGCCGTTCTGCTGCGCTTGGTTGAAGCGCTCTTTCTCGCGCTCGGCAGCAGGAGTACCTTCGCCATAAATGAGGTCGATTTTCTCTTCGCTCCACGACGCCACGCCAAGAAGATTCAGCGCTGATACCGCACCGAGGTCCTGCGAGAAGTTGACGCGCGTGCGCCCGCCCTGTCCACGCTTGGTGGTGATAATGACCACGCCAGCATTGGCCCGCTGCCCGTAAATAGCCGCAGCAGAGGGGCCTTTCAGGACCTCCAGACTTTCGATCTCGTCAGGGTTTAGGTCGGCCAAGCGGTTGGCCGAGTTATCCTGGCTGGCCCCACCAGCTCCGTCGATTGAGGAGCGGCCGGTCGAGATCTGGGCGTTGTTGACGTAAACGCCGTCGATGATGTAGAGTGGCTGCGAGGAACCGGCACCCAGCGTGCTGATCCCGCGCATTTGCACGTTGATCCCGCCCCCAGGGGCTCCGCTCTGTGATGTAATATCAACGCCAGCTAGCTTGCCCTGCATCGCACCGTCAAGCGTTGCCGGGTCAACAGTACCCGCAATGTCCTCCGCATTGATGGTGGTAACCGCGTTGGCAAGGTTCTCACGCGCAATCGACGAGGCGAGTCCGGTAACCACGACCTCGTCGAGCCCGACCACATCGGGCGCCATGGCCACCTCAATCGTGGTTTCGCCTTCGGGTACGGTGACCTCCTGGGTGGCAAAGCCCACAAACGAAAAGATGAGAGTGCGGCGTCCCTCCGGAAGCTCAATCGTGAACTGCCCATCGGCATCGGTGAGCGCGCCAATCTGCGTGTTCTGGACCCGCACGTTTACGCCCGGAAGGGGCGATTCGTCTTCAGCGTCGATGACGGTGCCTTCGACCGTCGTTTGAGCGGCGGCCAGGGTGGGCCAACTCAGTAAGGCGAGCAACATCAACCATGCCCCGGCATGGCGCATCAGGTATCGGTCGTGCATAATGGAGTGACAGGCAGTCTGTGCAGAACATACGAACAGGTGCAGCCCGAAGAAACGGGTCGTACAGGAACGAGGGACGTTCGCATGCGGACACGGTGGGGCTGCCAGAAAAGACGCGATATACGTACTTCCTGCGGCGTCGACCTCGGCAAGAGGGCTATCGCCGTAAAGCACAGTAGTATGCGCCTTTTGTGAATAGAAGTGTAGGAACGTATAAACTAAATGTCAAGCAAATACGATCAAACTGTGAACGTGCGTAAGCGCTTTTATCGCGTTGAGGCTCTATGTACTCGTTAATTAGAAATCGAACGGCTCGTTTAACCCCGGTCCGATCTAACCTCGAAGCATGGTTCTGCCTGTGTAGATGAATGCCCCACACCGCGCATCGGTGTTCGCATGGCAGCATCGGGGCGCGGCCGTGGGCTTCTTGCTTATGCATCCCGCCGTACCAGTTACGGGGAGATGCGCACGCCGCCTACGCCCAGAACCTGAAGGCGCTGCCCGCCTACTACGAGCGCGTTGCCCAGGGCGACATCCCGACCGTGTTTCGGGGCGTGCGCCTCTCGCCCGACGACCAGCTCCGCCGCCACGTCATCATGCAGCTGATGTGCAGCTTTCATCTTGACAAGGACGCTGTATCCACACGCTTTGGCATGGACTTCGACGATGTGTTTGCCGATACGTGGAGGCGTCTGGCTCCGCTCGAAGCCGATGGCCTCCTCATCCGCACCGACGATGCGCTGCACGTGCAGCCGCCGGGGCGCTTGCTCATCCGCTCCATTGCACGCGCGTTCGATGCCTATTGGGGCCACGCCGCTGCCCCGGTGCACGCGGCAACGGTGTAGACCGGCTTTGCGGACGGGCTTGCAGTGAGGCTGCGCGTGGTATGGGCCGGGAGCGTGCCGGGCGTGCAGGACGGCGCTGCGATCCTTTGGAAAGCGCATGCCGCCCAACCTGCAGTGGGGTAGTGTTTGGCACGTGGGTTCTCATTCTGACGGGGACACCGCCGCCTTCACCGCGTCGTAGCTGGCGTCCAGGCGGGGGTTGAGTTGGAGCAGGGCGGCAATCCGGCGGGTCATGTGCTGGACGTGGCGGATTTCGTCGAAGGTGAGGGCGCGGCCCAGCACCTTCTTCTCGCGGTAGCTGAGCCATTTCTTGAGGACGGGGTAGCCGCCCAGCGTGTACGCCCACACGCGCTCGGGCACGTTCGCCCAGCGGCACTCTGCGTTCCAGTAGATGTCGAACGTGGACGCTCCCCACTGTTCGCGGATGCCCGTCGGCAGGGCCGCTTCTTCGTCCGGGGTGTACGGGCGCTCTTCCAAGGTGCCGTTGTTCGGCATTACGGTCGTGCCACCAATGGTGTAGCCCCACCCGGCGGTAACGGTGAAGTCGCTGGTGCGCAGACTGCGCCCCGGCTCGCTGTGTTCGGGCTGGCTCAACAGGCGCAGTTCGTCGTGGATGGCGCCCGTGTCTACGCCGGAAACCTCCTGCTCTACATCCAGCAGCGCGGCTACGGTGCGGCCCAGCGTGGCGCTCTCACGCAGCACATTGATATCATCAGGCAGTGGGATGCGCGGCCAGTCCTGGCGAAGCGCGCCTCCGTTTTCTTGCCGATAGGTGGGCGCATGCATCACCGCGATGCTGTGGTAGAACAGGGTTTCAACAGAGGCGCTGTGCGCCTTCACGTACCGTTCGGCCCGGGGCGAGAGATTAGGGATCGGTGCGTCGCTCTCGTCGGACTGGCTGAACAGGTCACCACCGCCGGATTCGGGGTTGAGGTAAAGTGGAAAGAGCCCTGTGTTCGATTCAACTGTATGATAATCAGCTAACACCGACGTAGCTTGTGGAAGATAGAAATCCTTTTTTCGATTCCGCTGTTCGGCACTCATCCACACGTTTCCTTCGAATACATGTGGGAAGTAGTCGGCACGTTCTCGATCCAGTAGCTTTGTTTCCGGCTCCCAGTAGAGCCAGCGTACATCCATCGGACGGTAACAGTAGCGAACAACTTGCTCTGTGTTGAACCCACGTTTTTGCAACTTTCGCCGGGCTGTTTTAGCATCAAACTGCTTTGTCCCTTTCATAAGACGGGCACATCGCTGCTCAATATCTGCATCCGATATTTCCGGGTCAAAATATGCCTTCATGCGATCCATCAAGGCATTGCGATCTACATCCACAACTGCATTATCACGGGCTGTGGTAACGCCTGGGAAATATGTCGGGAACAGCTCCGGCAGTTTGGGCCAGTCGAGGTAGTTATCAGCCGTTGCGCGTGGCTTGAACGGGAGACCAAGTGTGGGATTAGGCTCCAGTGCCTTGTACCCATCCTGCTCGTTTTCCAGACTCCGAACCAGTGCAGTCCGCCGTTCATCGGCGCGGGCTTCATGGAAGTCACGGTAGAGCAGATCCGCAGAGGTGCTGGCAGTGTGATCTTCGGTTCGGCACAGCAGTCCAATGGCCGTTCCCACGCGTATCCCCGATGACTGTCCGGTAATCGAGAAAACCGTTTGGCTGGATTCACCATCTGGATTCCGTTCGGATATTTTTCGGTCGCCGTGCAGGTTATCGACCCAGATGCGATCAAAGACATCGAGGTAGTGGGCACGCATTCCCGGATGAGACAGCGCATCCAGCCACGAGTAGTTCGAGATGTAGCAGACCACGCCGCGTCCGTTATTTTCGACGATCTGGCGCTCGGCCATCCGGTAGAAGCGGATGTACAGGTCGTTGAGGCCCTGCCCGCGCGGATCGGGCACGCCTGCGGGCGACTCGCGGTACGATTCAGAGAGTCCGCGCTCCTCATCCACCGCGATGCCCGCATATCCGTCATACGGCGGATTGCCCAGAATCACCAGAATGTCTTCTTCCTGCTTGACCGAGTCGGCCTCGTCGTGCTCGTTCTGGAGTTCGGGAAAGAGGATCTCCTGCGGTTCGTCGGGCGGCTCCCATCCGGTGAGCGCGTTGGTGAGGTAGACCCCGGCGCGTTCATCGTCTTCGAGCGGCGCGCCCAGTTGCGCGAGTTTGAGTCCGATCTGCAGATGCGCCACCACGAACGGCGCGGTGAGGATCTCGAATCCGTAGGCGCGGGTGCGCATCGCTTTCTTAACGGCCGCGCCCGTCATATCTCCGTAGCCCTGCTCGCGGTAGCGCTCCTCCAGCAGCTCCATGACGGCCACCAGATAGGCAGCGGTGCCCGTGCAGGGATCGAGCAGCGTCACGCGGTCGTCGGCCAGCCCATCGGCAATATCCAGTTCCTCGCGGAGCACCGTATCCACACGCCGCACCATGTACCGCACGATTTCGCGGGGCGTGTACCATACGCCCAGCTGCTTGCGCAACTCCGGGTCAAATGCTTCGAGGAACGGCTCATAGAAATACTGCACGGCCTCCTCGGCCCGGAAGCGGTCGAAGAACGAGGAGCGGTCCACCCGCGAGAGCGCATCGCCCGCCTGACTTAGGAGTTCGCGGATCTGAAGCCGCCGCAGTTGACTCGGCTGCACGAGCTGATAGAAGAGCGTTTCGAGCACAGGGACGCGCAGGTACTCGGCGGCGTCGGACCAGTCGAACGCATCGGTGCGGGTGGGCTGTTCGCGGTGCCAGAGCACCCACGCCGAAAAGACGCCGTAGAAGAGCGTCTGGATAATCGTGGATCGAAAGAAGCGCTCGCCCCGGTTTCCAGAAAACGTAATGCCGAGAGCGTCCTCCAGCGCCTCCCGCAGATGCGAGAGGTCGTCCAGCGAAGCGGCATCCAGGCGGATTTTAGCATCGCGGGCGTAGGAGGCCAACAGCCACGCCACGTCTTCCGGGCGATGCAGCGGCGCGCCCCGCAGCATCACGCGCTGCAAGAAGGATTCGAAGCGTTCGGCGGTGCCGTCGTCGAGCGTTGACGGCGCGCTGCAGAGATTCCAGAACGCGGACTCGGTCTCGGTCAGCGTGAATGATTCCAGTGTTTCCGGGGCGTCTGTGTCGCTACGGCCCACAAGGCGGAAGGACCGCAGGTTGGTGAGCAGCACCGTGCCGTAGCGCTTCAGGTAGCGCGCCACCTGGTCGGAGTGGGCTAACTCATCGAGCGAACGGGTCGGCGGCTTCACCTCGATGGCGCCGCGTGCCGGAAGCGGACCGGTGTCGCCCTCGAACAACGCCTTGTCGGTATCGACCTGTTGGTCGGGCGTGAAGAGTCCGCCGTCGGGGTGGCCTTCGCCTTGGTTCTGAAGCTCCATTACGCACGTAACGGGCGGCGACAGGTCTTCTCCTACCGCATTGAGGAGTGCGGAAAGCGCGGGGCTGAACGAGCGCTCCCTTGTGCCCGGAAGCTGATGCATGCGGGCACAGGACGTGAGGTAGGTGCGGGCAGCGGTCATACGGAACGGCGAGCGGAGCGAGAAAGAGAACGAGCGGCGATATGGCGGCATGCAGAAATGGACGGTACCGCATGCTTTTTCGTAGCTACGCTCTTGGGTCATGCCTGTTCGTGCAGCGTGACGGGCGGGCGCGCTGCGTTGCTCGAATCAGCGCATTCCGCTATGCCAAGTCATCTGTCCCCGCACGCTCGGCACGCCCCTTCCTATGCCACGCGAAGCCTCGCTGCAGGTACGGCGGCATCGCTTCCCAAAGGTTAGCGCTGAGATGCGCCACGGCGTTCAGCATGACAGGTGCGGGGAATGATGGTGGTGCGCGTCTGTGGGCTATGATTCAAGATCCAATTGCGGACCTTTAGCCTGAAGTCTTGTTTTGTTAACTCAAAGTGAATAAGCCCCTTCGTCATTGCGTTTGTGTAGAATCGATTAATACAGTGCGATATATATTTGTATGTATTTTAAGTTGCTCTTTCTGCTTCTTTTAATCGATTCCTGGTCTGTTATGCGTCGACTTAGCCCCGTTTTCCTATGCATGCTGCTGTCGTTTGCAATCGCCGGTATTCCGCCGACTGCAGCCCAGAATCTCCTTTCGAACCCTGATGCTGAGGACCCGCTCGTGAGTGGTGAGATTCCAGACTGGACGGAGGTCGACGGCAATGACTGGCAGTACCGCGACAGCAACCCAACAGCCCAGAGCGGACAAAACTACTTCTTTGCCGGCGTGAGTTCGAGTGCAGAGCTGCGGCAGGATGTCGACGTTTCGGCTCAGGCTTCCGACATCGACACAGGCGATTTGCAGTTCACCTTCGCGGGCTATGTGCGGTCGTTTGGGCAGTCCTCTCCAGATGAGGCACAGGTCATCCTTGAATATCGAGACGGTTCCGGTACCGTTCTGGACACGTATGATTCGGGCGCTACGACCAACACGTCGTCGTGGCTCCTGCTCAGTGACGAACGTACTGCGCCGGTGGGAACGCGCGTCATCCGGGTGCGCTTGATCACGGATCGCAACAATGGATCCAACAACGACGGCTACTTCGACAACCTCTCGCTTCAAACCAGCGGTATCATTCCTGTGGAGTTGACCACGTTTGAGGCCGCGACGCGGGGAACCGAGGTGCAGCTCACGTGGACCACAGCGAGTGAGACCAACAATGCTGGGTTCGATGTGGAGCGGTCTGTCGACGGGCAAGCCTTCTCCAAGGTGGGGTTTTCGCCGGGGAGCGGGACAACGACTGAGGTGCAGCGCTATCGCTTCATGGATGACGAGGTGCCGTTTGCGAATACGGTGCGATACCGGTTGAAGCAGGTTGATCTGGATGGGACGTTTGCGTACTCGGATGTGGTGCGCGTTGACATCACGCCTCATGCCTTCAGGCTGCTTGAGAGCACGCCGAATCCATTTCGCACCACCACACGCCTCCGCTACGCGCTCTCCGAGCGTGCCTCCGTCGAGATGCATCTCTACGATGTGCTGGGCCGACGCGTGCGGACCCTGGTAGACACGAAGCGAGGAGCCGGGCGCTACACCATGACGCTGGATGGGGCGGGCCTTGCACCGGGAACGTACTTCGTTCGCATTCGCACCGACACGCAGGTGGAAACGCGTAAGGTAACGCTCGTGCGCTAAATCGAATGGGCCTGCACGTTGAAAACGGCGGGATATGCAGGTTGAAGGCTGCGATGGACAGGCGTGGGGCTTCTTACGTCTGCTCCTGCAGCTCCCCCCGCCGGAGACGTCCGCGCCGAGCACGCCCTCTGCCCATGCAAAGCACCACCCTGCTGCAGGCGGCCTGCAGTACGAGCGCTTCGAGATGGATTACAGCTATACCTTCAACCCGCCCGGCACAGACGAACCCGTTGGCATCGACATCAGCCAGACGGCGGCGAACAAGACGCGGGTCCTGGCGGGACCGTCGGTTACCGTCGCTATCTTCCGCCTCAATGCCGATTATGCCATCGGCAGCGCCGACAATGTGCTCACAACTGCTGTGGGGATGCGGCTGTAGCGTCTGCAAGGGGGATGCAGAGGCGGTGCGGATATGCAAAATGGAACCCATTCCTTGTGTTAGGGACACGACGCGTCGTGTCCCTACGGGCTTTGATCAGCCTTTGGGATCTGCTACCGGTCGTTGCACTTGGCACATCCACCCAGCGCACTTCGTCCGAGATGTCCCCGTGGGCAGGAGCAGCGTGGGCAGGGGCCGTGATACAGCCAGCTATGAGGAACGAGAATACACATCTGAAAAGAAGAGCGAACGAGTAGGCCAGTCCGGCCCACGCATCCGCTTTCAACACCAGATGAACATGCGCGGGCGCACAGCGCAGCACGAACCCTTGCGGGGCCGCTATCGTAGGCCGTAGACAGCACTGCCGCCGCACAACCTTCACCACAAATCTACGGGCCGCCTGTGAGTTCTCTTGGTTTCAATACGGGCTACATTGAAGAAATCTACAAGCAGTATCTGGACGATCCGCAGAGCGTGAGCGAGAGCTGGCGCGACTTTTTTGCGGACTATGAGCCGGATGCTTCGTTTGTGGCTGCATCAACGCCAGCCCCAGACGCTGTTTCTGCCTCTTCTGATACATCGACGGAGACGCCTGAAAGCGATTCCGCCTCGAAGGCAGCGCCCGACACCGCGTCTGAGTCTGCTCCCGACGCCGCCACGGTCGACGTGGCCAAGCAACCGGCGCGTCCGGCCGGCGATGGTGCTGTAGCGCCTGTCACGCCAGCTTCGGCCCCCAGCGTGGCCGACAACGTGGAGGTGCAGGCGATGCGCGGGGCCTCCGCTAAGATTGTGGAGAATATGGAGGACAGCCTGGGCGTGCCCACCGCGACCTCGGCGCGCACCATGCCGGTGAAGCTGCTCCTCGAAAACCGCAAGCTGCTGAACGACTACCAGCGGCGTGTGGGCGGCGAAAAGGTGTCGTTTACGCACATCATTGCGTACGCGCTGGTGCAGTCGATGAAGAAGTACCCCGACATGTACAGCACCTTCCAGCGCGACGAGGAAGGCACGCCGCAGCATATTCAGCCGGGTCAAATTAACCTGGGGCTGGCTATCGACATTGAGCGCCGCGGGAAGCGTACGCTGCTGGTGCCCAACGTGAAAGATGCGGGCAGCATGACGTTTGCCGAGTTTCTGGGCACGTACAACGACCTCATTACTCGCGCCCGCAACGGCGACCTGCAGCTGTCGGACTTCCAGAACACCACCGCGACGCTCACCAATCCGGGTATGATTGGCACCTCGATGAGCGTAGCCCGCCTGATGCCCGGTCAGGGCGTGATTGTGGGCGCGGGGGCCATTGGCTACCCGCCCGAGTACCGCGGCTACCCGAGCGACGTGGTGAGCAAAGCGGGCGTCTCGCCCGTGATGACGCTCACCTCCACCTACGACCATCGCGTCATTCAAGGCGCTACGAGCGGCAAGTTTCTGAACCATATCGAGCATCTGCTCGCGGGCGAAGACGACTTCTATCGCACGGTCTTTGCCGACCTGAACGTGCCGTACCAGCCGTTCGAGATGTCGGCGGACACCACGCCGCAACTGGGCGTGCGCGAGCCAGGCGACGACCTGGATATGACGGAGAAGCAGGCGGCGGTGCTCCAACTGATCCGCGCCTACCGCGTGCGCGGCCACTTGCAAGCCGACGTTAACCCGCTCGGCTACGAGTGGCAGTACCACCCCGAGCTCGACCCCGCCACGTACGGCCTTACGGTGTGGGACCTGGACCGCGAGTTCATTACGGGCGGCCTGGGCAGTGAAGAGATGCTTCCGCTGCGCGAGATCCTGTCGATCCTGCGCGAAGCCTACACCCGCAAAATCGGCTCCGCGTTCATGCACCTGTCGGATCCCGACGAAAAGACCTGGCTGCAAGATCGCGTGGAGCCGATGCGCAACGCCGATCCGCTGTCGAATGAGGAGCGGCGGCACATCATGAAGAAGCTGAACGCGGCGGAAGCATTTGAGCGCTTCCTGCACACCAAATACATCGGCCACAAGCGGTTCTCGCTCGAAGGCAGCGAAACGATGATTCCGATCATCGACACGCTGCTGTCGGATGCGGCGGCCAACGACATGGAAGAGGTGGTAATTGGCATGGCCCACCGTGGACGCCTGAACGTGCTCGCCAACATCATCGGCAAGCCGTACGAGCAGATCTTCTCCGAGTTTGAGGGCAACATCGACCCGAGCACCACCCAGGGCTCCGGCGACGTAAAATATCATCTGGGTGCCGAGGGCTCGTTCACCGGCTTTACCGACGACGATATTCGCGTGACCCTCGCCTCCAACCCGAGTCATCTCGAAGCGGTGAACCCGGTGGTGCAGGGCATGGTGCGCGCCAAGCAAGACCGCCTGCGCAACCACGACCCCGCTGCCGAAGAAGAGGCGCTCGACACGGCCTTCCCGCTGCTCATCCACGGCGATGCGGCCTTTTCAGGGCAAGGTGTTGTGGCCGAAACGCTTAACCTGAGTCAGCTGCTCGGATACAAAACGGGCGGCACGGTGCACCTGGTCATCAACAACCAGATTGGGTTTACCACGGTGCCCGAGGATGCGCGCAGTTCGACGTATGCCACTGACATTGCCCGCGCCATTGAGGCGCCCATCTTCCACGTAAATGGCGACGACCCCGAAGCCTGTGTGCGCATTGCGCGGCTGGCGCTGGAGTACCGGCAGCGCTTCAACAAGGACGTGGTCATCGACATGATGTGCTACCGCGTGCACGGCCACAACGAGGGCGACGAGCCCACCTTCACGCAGCCGCTGCTCTACGAGAAGATCGAAGAGAAGCGCTCCCCGCGCAAGCTCTACACCGAGCAGCTCCTGCGCCGCGGCGAGGTCGAACCCGACGAGGCCGAGCAGATGCTCGACGACTACCGTGGACGCCTGCAAGAAGCCTTCGAGCGGACCAAAGATCTTGAAGAGAAGGATGCGGAGAAGATCGTCGAAGATCGGGCCCAGCGCACCGCCGATGCGGAGCTGCCCGCCGTCGATACGCCCGCTAACCACGACCACCTGGAGCGCGTGGTGGAGGCGCTAACGGATCTGCCTGAAGACTTCAACGTGCACCGTAAGCTGCGGCGTCAGTTTGGGAAGCGCCGCGACCTCTTCCACGACAAAGAGCGCATCGACTGGGCCTTTGCCGAATCGCTCGCGATGGGGTCGCTCCTGCAAGAAGGTACGCCCATCCGCATGAGCGGGCAAGACACGCGCCGCGCCACGTTTAGTCAGCGCCACGCCGTGCTCATCGACCAAGAAGACGGCAGCGAATACACGCCGCTCAACAACCTGTCGGATGAGCAGGCCAAGCTACTGATCTACGACAGTCTGCTCTCCGAATACGCGGCCTGCGGCTTTGAGTACGGCTACTCGGTCGAGGAGCCCAGCGCGCTGGTCGTGTGGGAGGCGCAGTTTGGCGACTTTGCGAACGGAGCCCAGATCGTGTGGGATCAGTTCGTCTCCAGTGCGGAGCAGAAGTGGGGACAGACCTCCAGCCTTGTGGCGCTGTTGCCGCACGGCTACGAAGGCCAGGGCCCAGAGCACTCCTCCGCCCGCCTGGAGCGCTACCTGCAGATGTGCGCGGAGCAGAACATGATCGTGGCGAACTTCTCAACGCCCGCAAACTACTTCCACGCGCTGCGCCGTCAGGTGAAGCGCGACGCGAACAAGCCGCTCTTGATCATGACGCCGAAGAGCTTGTTGCGGCATCCGCTCTGCGTCTCCACCCCGGAAGACCTTACGAGTGGCGGCGTGCAGGAAGTCATCCCCGCCACCGCCGATCCCCTTGGTGTGAAGCGGCATGTCTTCTGCAGCGGCAAGGTCTACTACGATCTGGTACGCGCGCTGGAGGACCACGAGGAGCTGCGCGACCAGATCGCGATTTCGCGGATTGAGCAGTTCTATCCGTTCCCGAAAGAAGATGTGCGCGAGGAACTCAAGCGCTACCAGTCGGCCCAGGACGTAGTGTGGCTCCAGGAAGAGCCCGCCAACATGGGCGCGTGGTCGTTCCTGCAGCCGCGCTTGAACGCGCTTCTGGAGGCGCTGCATGGTACCTGCGAAGAGCGGGCCCAGTACATTGGGCGCCCGGCCAGTGCGAGCCCCGCGACCGGCTCCGCGAAGGTCCACAAGCGCGAGCAAGAGAACTTCATCGCCGACGTGCTCGACGTATAAGCACGCGCTGAACCATACTGCAATACGAACACGCCGAGCGGTGCCTGTGGGCACGGCTCGGCGTTTTTTGTGGAGTATGCGGCTTCAGCATCTGGCACCGACGGTCCCCCGTCGGTGCGAGGGGGCACCGAACGCTCTTGTGTCCGACTCGCAGTGTGGAATCTACGCTGTCGTATTGTTGCCAAAGATGGAAGCAATCTTCAGTGCGACGAAAGAGGACAAACGCCCCGCTTGCAGCTTCGTTACAATTGAGACTTGAAGATCTGCGGGGGGGGCTACTATGGAAATGCGTTTGGGCCGCTCCCTTCTGCATCTGTTCATTTCTGCGTTGTCGTCTGTACGAGATCGCGTAGCACAGAGATACGACCTGCCTATCGACATCGGTGGGTTGTTCTCCAGGCGCCCCGATCTCCTATTTGTTCGACCAACGCTTCTGTGCCCGTGCTCCCCCATTCTACGCCATCCGCTTCACCATCCGCTACACCATCTGCGTCCTCGTCTCCTCATACGTCCCCTTCTCGCTCCCGAACTACATGGGGGCGCCGTCCGGCGGCAGCCGTCCCTCTTTTGCTGCTGGGCGTGCTGCTGGCTTTGGCCGGATGTGATACGGCGGTTGATGTGCCGCACAACGACTCCGACCCGCGCACGCCGGGCCTCGAAATCGGTCCCATTGGCAATGGCCCGCAGGCTGCGGCGGTTGACCTATCGAGTGCGGTGTCGGTGGCCCCGGATGGACGGCTCTACGGGTGCGTGTTAAGTGCGCACCCCGAAGGCGATACCTCGGGTCCGTACCAGTATCGATACGCTCAACTGGCCTTCCCCGAAGCAGTTGCCGAGAAGGCACTTGGGGAGCAGCGCCTGACGTACCGACTTCTGACTGAACAGGACGAGGTGCTTCGACAGGCGACATGCCTGATCCCGGCTACCACAGAGGCCCGCGATCTTGTACTTGACTGGGTGGGGCGTCCCGATGCCGGTGACGGGTCCAGCACCGGCTCCTCGACAGACGACCCAAAAAGTCCAACGCCGATCTTGTACAACGGGCTCAACTGTGAGCGAGATGGGGATTGACCTGACGATGTAAGCTGGTCGGAGGAGTGTGATGACGTTGTGGTAACCGCTGACCCGATAGCCATTGACGACGGTGGCGGGGGAGGAGGAGGGGGATGGGACCCTACTTGGCCGGAAGACGATTGGCTCCCCGATGCGCCGTGGGGGGACGATGATGGAATTGGAGGAGGTCCTTCAGAGGGCGATGACACGGATGAGGAAGAGTCAGAGTGTGGAGGCAGTACGGGAGGCGGATCCGATAGCCCACCTCCGACCGGAGGGGACGACCCATGTGGATCCGACTGCTACGACCCACCAACGGACGACAGTACCACCGATAGCCCCGATGGCGGTGGCAGCGGAAACGACGGCCCTCACGATGCGCCCGGCTTCATGGTCGGAGCGACCTGGCACGTGGTCACGAGCAGCGGGCTCATTGCCGCGCCGTACGATCCTGCGGGATATACGTTGCTGAATGCGGGGTGTAATACGGCAGATGATCCTGTGCCGAAAGCAGAAGTTGCTGATCAGATCATTGAAGAGTGTGAACTATCGGAGTCGACGGATCCACACACAATGGCTGATATCTTTGAGGAGAGTGTACGCGCAACATTTAATGCCTCTTCATCGCATACACATCAGTTTGGTTCTGGCTCTCACCCACATCTTACAAACCCTGTAGACGGATACTCAACTGCCGCATTTGATATGGAGAATGGAGAACAATTAAATGTTATAACATCTGTAATGGAAGTTAAGTTTAGTGAAAGTCCTTCTGGATTGATGTCTTCGGGTCAATCACAGACCCATATCGACGACCTTGCTGCCTCTTACAACATGTTTCCTTCCGACAGTGTCACGGGAGCCCCTCTGTATATACTTGTGTCGAATTCACAGCGTCCGGTTGACGAGATTGGCCGTTACAGCTACGGAGGACATCTGATTTGCCGTCTTATGCAAATACGCGCGGCGTTAATATGATGCATTTTCGAGTTGCACGGAAACCATTATCGGGAAATATCAAGATAGAGGGTGACATTTTGGGGCAAGCTCAGACTTCAAGGTCTATGATACAGGACTTCTTTGGAGATTGGGATGTTGACTTTGTAGTTGCGTGCCCTTAAGTGTGACATTTCTACTTTCATGGGGTGTACGAGTGTCTTTTTTCTCAAATCTCTCATGGGATGGGCCGCTTATACGATGTGTACCGATATAATGCAGAAGTGGCTGTTGACTTGCTCTCTCTGCGCAAGCGCGTGCAGGATATTGATCGGCCTGCATTCTATGAACCGGTGCAGTACTACTACGCTCCTCCGTCGGAGCCTCCGCCACGTACGATTAGTTTCGTCTCTGCTCGCAACAATGCCGACTTGGCGATGCTGGTCGGACCTACCTGCAAAGCATTTGTAGAAGACAGTCTGTGGGAGTGGCATGGAACTCACACATCCGGCAATCCCTGCGTATGGGCTACACGCGGGGCCCGCCGTGTGGGATGGCACACTTACGTCCCTGTAATGGCAGGTGCAGGCGAGTTTCCGCTACGCTACAACATGCCGTCAGATATAGAAGCGATCTGCACCACGTTAGCAAAGCTGACTGTGGCAGATCTTCAGGCCAATGTGAAGCAGTGCATCAACCAGCAACAGGTGCGTACTGAAGAACGAGAGGGGTTCGACCGCAGACGGTTGTTAGAAACGATTGCGCCGCGCTTCTTACAGACGATTCGCTCGTTTTATCAGCAGGCGCAAGACCAAAACGAAATCGTGGTCTGTGTGCTACGTTGAGGGCATGCGCCGTATGCATCCCCATGCCGCCTTCTACAACACATCATCAATCTCGCGGCTTGCCCAGGCCGATAGGCTGAGCGCTTGCTGCGCGACCGTGTGCAGTTCCTCACCAAACACATCGGCGGGGGCTTCGGCCAGGGCCTCGGCCAGATTCGACACGGCGCGGGCCTCTTCGACCAGTGCTTCGGAGACACGCGGGTATAGGCTCAGAAGCGCCTGGTGGATGTCGTGGGCCCACTGTCCCATACGATACACCAGCATGCGCTCGTCAAAGTGGCGCACCACCGCGGCCATGGGGACCTCGTCGGATGCCGCGGGCACGGTGCTACGAAGCAGGTACAGGGCGGTGTTGGTGAGCGGCGTACTCGCCTCCCGAATGCGCGTCTGGGCCCGTGCCACCGGTTCTTGCGCGCTGGGATCGCGCCCCGAACGGCGCTCGGCAACGGCATGCCGCACATCAGACGCGGTGGAGAGCGTGGCCAGCAGCGTGAGCGATTCAAGAACGGCAGCAGGCGAGGGCGTGGCGTCGGACACAGGCAGGCGGGGCTTGTTGGATGAAGAGCAACGAGAACCGGACGGGGGCCGTGCTGTAGCGGATGCTACACGTAGCGCCCTGTGGTGTAGGCAGACATAGACGCGGCACGGACGCCAAACTACGCACGAACGGTGGGCAAGCGTTCGGGCCTTGGCGTACGTGCCGCAATGGACAGTTCAAAGGGGAGCGGATTCGGTGTCCGCACTTTTTACACTTCGAGGTAGTGCATGAACGCTTCGATCCGATCGAGCAGCTCGTCATCCTCATCGCCAAACGAAGCCACGACATCGTAGCCGTTATGCTCTAACACGTGGCGTAGGCGTGTGGTATCTACCACGTTCAGCTTCAAGGTGACACGCAGCTTACTTGCGTTGGTCTGCGACGGGGTTTCGGAGGCTACGGCCAGCACTTTGGCATCGTTCTGCTCAATGAGATGCACCAGCTTGGCAAGTGCATAGTCGCGCGGGTCCACTTCGAGCGCCAAAATGGCACCAGGCGCCTGCGTGGACAACATCTGGGCAAAGGTGTCGAAAATGTCGTGGCGGCGGATGAGCCCTATGTACTGCCGCTCGCTATCAACGACAGGCACGGTGCTTAGCCCGTGGCGCACCATGGTGCGGGCCGCGTCGAACACGTGATCGGATGGATACACCGCGATGGGCTGACGCGCCACCAGCGCATCAATCGTCGCCTCGTGCGTGTCGGCTGTCATCAGCGCTTCTTCCGACATGATGCCGATCAGCTGTTCGTCAGCATCGATAACCGGGAGATGGCGCACATGATGCTCCATCAGCGCCCCTAACGCTTCGCCCACCGTATCGGTGGTATGCAGAGCGGGCGTATCGGTATGGATAGCGTCGCGAACTTTCATAACGCTCGCTCGGACGAACCGGCGGGTCTGTGAGCGGACAGTGGATATGTATGTACCGCAAAGCCTGTGCCGTTGTGCCGTCTCCTACATCATATTGCAGGCTCGGCACATGTGCGCCGGGTCCGGCGTGAGGCGGCGGTGCTATGAGGGTATTCCATCTGCACGGGCCGCAACCGGCTCTGAATCCGACTCTTCACGCTCAGTGTGGCCAAAGTCAAGCGCTTCAATACGCTCGGCCAGGCGCTGATCGTACTTCTGGGACGACCGGTACTGGATGCGCGCTATCGCTTGCGGGGCAGCGCCGTCTTTCTCATCGGTGTAGGTGTACTCTTCGGTGAGCACATCAGCGTCGCGGTGGATCTGCGCAATGAGAGCGGGCTCGGTTACGGGAAGCACAGCGGTGCGCTCCACGTAATCAGCCCGGATGCAGGCAAGCAGTTCTTCTTTGAGCGATTCGACACCAATGCCCCGCAACGCCGACACGAACTCGGCATCCGGATAGTCGCGGCGCAAGGCACGCAGCAGGTGCGTATCGTCGAGCGCATCAACTTTGTTGAAGACCAGCAGTCGTGGGATATCCTGTGCATCGAGCTCGTCGAGTGTTTCGTCGACCACACGCATATGATCTTCGAAGCGCGGATGCGTTACATCAATGACGTGCAGCAGCAGGTCGCTGGTACGCACCTCATCGAGTGTGCTCTTAAAGCTTTCGATGAGCCGGTGTGGCAGCTTGCGGATGAAGCCGACCGTATCCGACAGCAGCACCTCTTCGGTGCCGTCGAGTGTGATGTTGCGCGTGGTGGCGTCGAGCGTGGCAAAGAGCTGATCCTCCGCCAAGACGGATTCGTCGGCCATCGCGTTCATGAGGGTCGACTTACCCGCGTTGGTGTAGCCTACGAGCGACACCTGGGTGTAGCCGTGCCGTGCTTTGCGCTGTGTGGTACGCTGCTGGTCAATCTTTTCGAGCTTCTCGCGCAGCGTGGCAATGCGCTTGTCGATGAGGCGGCGGTCGGTTTCGATCTGCGTTTCGCCCGGCCCCTTTGTGCCAATGCCGCCTTTCTGCCGAGAGAGGTGCGTCCATCGCCGCGTAAGACGCGTGCGCAAGTACTGCAACTGCGCCAGTTCGACCTGCGTCTTTGCAGCGGCCGTCTGGGCCCGTCCCGCAAAGATATCGAGGATGAGCCCCGACCGGTCGAGCAGCTTCGCATCCATTTTGCGCTCGATGTTACGTACCTGCACCGGAGCCAGGTCGTCATCGAAGATCACCAGGTCGGCGTTGTGCTGTTTGACCAGCCGCTTGACTTCGTTCACCTTGCCGGATCCAATAAACGTGGCTGGATCGATGCGTGTGCGCGACTGTGTGACGCGCTCTACGACGTGGGCACCGGCGGTACGAGCGAGCTGCTCCAGTTCGTTGAGGTTGTCGCGCACCGCCCAGCGGGAGGTATCGGGCGTGATGACGCCCACGATGATGGCGGTTTCGGTGGTATCGGGAGACGTTGCAATCAAAGGGGCAACAGGGCGTTAGTACGAAGCATGTGAACACAGGCCCGGCCTGTGGTACTCGGTGTATAGAGGTTTTACGAATGGACGAAGGGGGTGTTGCACATGCTGTTGCACGGCTCCCTTATCACTGAAAAAACCAGTACTCGATGGACCGCCTCACGCGTTGCGCAGGGCGTTCATTCCGCAGAGGAATGGGTACGGTAGGCCTTCTGTACGGCTACAGCAAAACGTGCGTCCAGTTTGCGTTCTACGATGTGCATCAACGCGTCGTGCTGTGTGGCCGGTACATGCACGTCCATCCGAGCCGGGGATGCCTTGGCACTGTTTCGGTAGAAGAAAATGAAGTGTGCGCTATCGTCGGTGCCGCGCGATACGCTGTAATCCACAATGCGCCCCCACGGCACAGCACGTTCCATGCGTTGCACGTCGGGCACAAGGCCATACTCGGTAACGACTGTAGGCTGTATGCTCCACAGAGTTACAAACCAGAGCCCTCCAATTGTAGGGTAGCCCAGTACAGAGATTAGATGTACGGCATTCGATGTGGCCCACGCTGCTGTTAGCCCCATGGCGACAACTCCCAGAAAGAGAAGTGGAGTCAGCGGTAGGCCCCCCAGGGGACCTGTACGTACTGCCAACAGCGGGCGGCGGATGCGCAGGCGCGCCACCACGGCAACGGCGGCGGCTCCAATCATGAGCAGCGTGGTGACGACGATACCAATATGATGCGCAGTGGCGAACACAGAAGCAAACAGGTATCAGGCGGGGAGGGTGGGGCCTGTCTGCACAGACCTCCATTGCGACGCTGCGTTTCACGCTGGTGGCGTGGCTGATTCAGGCGTCCAGAGCCGAGCAACGACCATTTCAGCAATCAAGCAAGCCAACGCCAGCATCAAAAAGACGTTCCAGAGCGCGCCCCCTGCTTGCTGCTGTTCGAGCGCCTGCGCCACGGCACCGGGACGCGCCTCAACCGACAGGGCGTGCACACGGGGAATGCCGATCGACTCGTAGTGTGCCACCGCCTCATCCGCTGCAGCGGGCGTTAGCTGCGTCAGCGATGCGTTATGATTGGCAGCCATGTGCAGTACCGGCGCTCCGCTTGCTTGCAGCGTGTACACCCCGGGTGCCGACAGCGCAGGTACGGTGATGCTTGCCCCGCCCGGGCGCGGTGCGGCTTCAATACGAAACGGGGCGGCAGCGTCGGGCCCCTGCAGCACAAGATCGGCGTCGGGCGCCAGGCCCTGCACGGTGCGCGTGCTGGGCTGCCCTGTCGCCACAGACGGCCCCTCGACCGATTCGCCCGCGGTTGCGTAGAAGATGGATCGATACAGCAGGGGCACAAACAGGCCCCGCGTGGGCAGTTCGCTCCAATCGAGGGTCGGTGCTACCGCTGCGGCCAGCGCGCGGCCCTGTCCGAGGGGCCATTCGTACAGAAACGGCGCCCCCGTAGAGAGTTCGATAAGCGTTTGGCCGCCCCCGCGAGGCCGCCAGTCGAGGGCAGCCCAGATCGCGGGGCGCTCCAGCGACGGTTCGCTGGCTTGGCCGCGGGCATCGAACATGCTGTCGAACAGCGGATGGTCGAACGCGGCCCGTTCCAACGTAGCTACTGACGCATCTGCACCGGGGGCACCGCTTATGCCCTGCACCTGTCCGCCGCCCCATGCTTCAAACAGTGCGGTGTAGCTGTCGGTGTCGGCGGTTGGATGCGGAAAGAGGAGCACCCCGCCGCCGTTTTGCACATACTGTCGGAGGCGCGTACGCTCACCCGAGGCAATCCGCTCGGGGCCCACGAGCAGCACCGCGTCGTATGCGCTCAGTTTGGTCTGCGCCAGCGCGGCGCGCTCGACCACCGTGGTGTTAAACGTTACGGCCTCGCCCGTGACCTCTTGCGACAGCGCCAATTCTACGAAGCGTGTGGACTGGCTGGGGCCGCGTACCACGAGCACCTCGCGCGTGTCTGGCACGAAGAACGTGACGTGGCGCACGTCGTCGGGGGCAAAGGCATCGCCCTCCAACTCGACGCGTGCATCCACCCAGCCGCGCGAGGCAGGCGTTGCGGTAAAAGAGGCCTCCGTGGGCTCATTGGGGGAAGGCGATACGGTGGTTTGTGCGACGCGCTCATCGTTGAAATAGAGCGAGGCAACGACCTCTTCAGGCGGCGGCCCCGTCTGAGCGATGGTGGCTTCGATGCGCGCAGGCTGTCCCGCCTCCACAATGGGACTGGCTACGCGCACGCTGGTGATGCCGGTGTTGGAGCGCGACTGGGTATCTACCGGAAGCAGCGCCAGCGCCACCTCGTCGGGCCAAGCAGTACGCAGCGAATCGCCCAGGCGCGTGCGCTGGAAGTCCGATGCCATGTACACCACCTTGCGGGGCTGGCCCGACCCGGCTACGGCCTGTGCGGCATCGAGGGCGCGAGCGGCCAGCGGCGGGGTGCCGCCACGGTGCGCTACGGCATCGAGATCGGTGCGGGCCGCCTCGCGGGTGCGCACCAGCGCTTCAGGCGAGTCGGGGCCGGGTACGGTAGGCCAGATGCCGGCCTGGTCGCCCGGACGCAACGTCTGCAGCACGCCCTGCGCACGCTGCACGGCCTGGTCGAGGTACGGTCCGCTGGGACCGTCTTGCTGCATGGAGGGACTGTTGTCGACCACGATCCCGAGCGCCGAGCGCGCATCGGGGCCGAAGAGCGTGCCGGTGCCATCTCCCCAGTGTGGACGCGCAAACGCCATCACGAGGAGCGCCACCGCCAGCATCCGCAGCGCCAGGAGCAGCCAGCGCTTTACCTTGATCTTCTGCACGGCGGCCTTCTCGATCGTCTTCACGAAGGCCAGCGAGCTAAAGTCGACCTGCGTGGGCTGGCGCACGTTGAGCAGGTGCAGCATCAGCGGAACGCCAACGGCGGCCAGAGCCACGAGGAGCAGCGGGTTGAGGAACGTCACAGACGCGGGGCAGGCTACCGAGGAGAGCGTGTGGAGCGATGGAGTGCGCGTAAACCGGCTCCCAGAAGATGCAGTTCCAGAAGATGGAGTTCGCTGCAGCGGGGTCGTACCACTTCAGTACGCGCCTATCGCACTGCATCGGGATGCTTGTGAGACCGCGCCCCTTGACCTCGTAAGACACCGTGTAGCATGGTGCACCGACCCGTGTGGCTGCGATATCGCCTCGGAAATTATTCGAAGCTGTTGCATCCCCCCAAAACACATGGGCTCGGTTCACCGTATCGTGTGCCGTATGATTTACTGTGTAGCCTGTCGCTTTAGGCTACTGGCTCCACTACCTGCCCTCCCGGTACCCTGTTTCCATGACCGACTCGCCCCCACTCACACGCGCTGACTTACAAGGTGGTATTCGTATGGCCGATGTTTCGGATCAACCTGATTCTGTTCGCACTGCTGTTGCCAAGGGTACGGTTGTTATTGGCTCTGAGGCGTTTGAACGCGTGCAAAATGGTACGATTCGCAAGGGCGATGTGCTGAGCGTGGCTCAGATTGCCGGTATTATGGGGTCGAAACAAACGAGCAAGCTGCTCCCCTTCTGCCGCGATGTGCAGCTCGACGGAGTGGAGGTCGAGTTTTCGTTGGATGCGGAGCACCACGCGATCGAGATTCGGGCGTTCACAAAATCGAACGGGCTGACGGGCGTGGAGATGGAGGCCATGACGGCGGTGTCGATTGCTGCGCTTACGGTGTACGACATGTGCAAATCCGTGACGAAAGAGATCCGCGTGAACGATGTGCACTTGCTTGCTAAAACCGGAGGCCAGAGCGGCAACTGGAAGTCTGATGAGTAGCTCCCGCTCTGTATCTCGCTGGCCGCATCTGTCTGTTGCACCCGTCTGTTTATGTCTGATTCGTCTGTAGATTTGGGAACCCGCGTGGCCCAGCTAAGCACATTTGCTGCACTGGGGACGCTCTCGTGCACGCAAGACACCACCCACACGGTCCTGAGCGACATCGGCTCCATTGAGGGCACCGAGCCCGATCTGGTGGCCGAGGAGACGCTTTGCCTGCTGGCTACGGTTACGGCCCGCGCGATGGCGGTGGGCCTGCGCGACCACCCCGAACAGGCCAAAGCGCTGGAAGCGGTGCTCTTGCAGCTTCCGTTTCAGTACCGCGATTACCTGATTGGCCGCACCATGGTTGAACAGGAGGATCCGGAGCTGGCAGCCACGGGCGAGGCCGTGCGCGAACGTCTGTCGAAGAAGCAGCGCTTCTACGAAACGCACTTCCCTGAAGGGCAATTTCCGGGACCGCGCGCACTGGGCGACAAACTGGAGCTGTGGATGGGCCGCGTGAGCCCGCCGGGCCTGCCCACCACGCCGCAAGAGCGCCTGCAAGAGCTTCCCATTCAGGCTCCCATCGTAGCGCATGCCAAACTCATGCTGGCGTACGCGCGACAGGGTGAGGTGCCGGGGTGACGTAGGCTGCGCCTTGGAGCTTGATACGGCCTGTCGCGGGCTTCATCGATGATAGTGCCAGAACGAGGCACTCACGCCTGCGTGCGCGACGAGCGGGCCGGGCCTGATTTATCTGATTCTGAGGAGCGAGGCTCCGGGGCTGAGAGCGGCTCTTCGTCCTCGTCGAGCCAGTCCATGTCGTCCATCTCATCCATGTCGTCGAGGTACGAATCGGGATCACTGAACACGTTTTCGATCTCGCGGACATGCTCCTGCGCTTCTTCGACCTCTTGGAAGAGCGCGTCGAGCTGATGCGTAATCTCGTCGGGGTTTTGCAGCGTGTACGACTGCTCGTGGATGTACTTCGCCACGTCTTCGACCGTCTGCAATTGCGCCTCGATGACATCCAAGTTTTCGTGCGCCTTCTCGAAGCGTGCCAGCCGCCGCTTCAGCACTTTCAGGCGGCGCTCCTTGACGGTGCGCACCCGATCCGACATGTCGTCGAGGCGGTCTTCGAGTGAGGAAATCGACTTCTGGATGCTGTTTTCGGTGGCGCTGTCGATCGCTTCGCGGTGTCGGTTGCGCTGATGCAAGAGATCGAGATATGAGTCAAGAATATTATCGAGCTTGCGAATCGTGCGCTGTACCAGCTGCTGCGAGGCGCTGTTCAGGCTGGCATAGTTCGATTCGATTTCGGTGCAGAGCGTGCGCAGCCGAGCGTAGCGCCGCTGCTGACGCCGCGTGAGGGCTTTGTACTTCTCTTCTTTCGTCGGGGGCTTTAGGCGTTCGGCCCGGTGGTCGGCGCGCACCACGCGCTGAAACCGCTCGTTCCGCGGCACCGTGCCCAGCACCACAAGCTCCGAGGCCAGCACAAACCCAATGAGCAGCCAGACCGGCAGTCCCGTGGCAATGCCCAGCCCAACAGCTACGCTGAGCCCCACCGTAAGAAAGATGAGGTTCCACGGGTGCAGGAAGGCAGCTTGCGTGTAGTTGGGTTCATCCATAGTAGGAGGGTACAATCAAGAGCGAGGCACACGGCCAATGGTTTTCTCGGGGAGCCCATCGTCGGGCGGAACGCTCTCGGATGAGTCGTGGGCAGAGGAAGAGCCCGCATCGGTTGGAGCATCGGTGTCAAGCTGCGTACGCAGGTCGTCGACCAGGCGCTCGGCGCGGTGCATGCGCAGCGTGGCTTCGTCGTCAGAGAGACTGGCGTCGCCGGGCTCATCGCTGCCGCGCGGGTCGTTGCTACGGACGTCAGTATCTGAAGGTGAGGCGGAGGCGCCGGTTAGTGTGTCGCGCAGCGCGTCGAGGCGTGCCTCAAGGCGGGCGGTGTCCCATTGCAATGCGTCGAGGGCCGAGCGGTGGTCGTTAAACAGCGCCTGGATGCGCTCCGTCATGCGCGCTACGGTGCCGCGCCCGGCCTCTTTCTGCTCACGTAGGGCCTGCTGTAACCGGCGCAGGGTACGCCGGGCCCGCAGGCGCTGCTTCTCGGCGTTTTTGATGCGGTCGAACTCGTCGTCGGTCATGGCATCGGCAGCATTATCTGTGTAGAAGGATGTCCGCACGCAACAGCGCTACAATGCACAGGGAGCTGTTGGATGCGTGGGACCCGGTGCTACTCCGACTGCGTGCGCTGCTGCTTGCCAATCGTCTTCTGCGGCTCGCTCCCTTCGAGTTCGTCGGGCAGATCGATGGACGCGTCCGACTCGGTGGCGCGGTCGGATTGGTCGCGCTCGGCGCCCGCATTCATCTCCATCTTGAACTGGTCCACCAGTTCGGCAGCCCGCATCTCTTCCGCATCTTCTTCAATTTGCAGGGCCTCCGAATCCACCGAATCCAGCGCCAGCTCCATGCGGGCTTCGTTCTCGGCGGTTTCGCGGTTGAGCTTCTGCACCATCTCGTCGTGCGTCTGGTCGAGGCCAGTCACCTCAAACTGCTCCAGCGTGTCTGCGATCTCCGACTGCCACTTGGCTTGCTCGTGGGCCCGCAGCGCGTCTTGCGCTTCCTGGATTTTCTTCTCCTTCTCGCGCATGAACGACTTCTTGACCTTCAGCGCCTTCTCGTACGCTTTTTCGGCGTGTTGAAGCTGCCGCTGGGTCCGCTCCATGCTCTCTTTTTCCTTTTCGAGCCGCATGGCGTACTTGCGTGCAATGTCGTCGCGATCGGACTGAATGGCGCTTTTAATGCGTGAGGTGAGCTGCTGCACCTGGTCTTCAGATTTCTCCGCTTCCTTGCGCAGCATAATCATGTTCGCCTTCACCGTGGCGATGTTTTCGTTCATTTCGGGGACCTGATCGTTGAGCTCCCGAATGTTCTGTTCAAGCACCAGGCGGGGGTTCTCCATAGCAGAAACAGCCCCCCCAAAGATAGAACGAATCGCTCGCTTAAAACGCGCCCAGATGGATAAGATCATAACAATGCAGCCAGTTGAAAAGTAGCGTGAGGCGGCCCACACGCAAAGGCGCTCAAAGCACCGCTGCGTTTAGCCGTTCGAGGCGGGCCCGTTGACGGGGACATCTTGTGCATCTCTATCTACTATACAACAACACAAATTGTTACGGAGCAAACCGTCTACGCCTCACTCGCCCATCCATCGGGGGTGTAACGATCCCACACCGCCGCGCCGCGCTCGGGGGCGTCATCGCCCACGGTGTATGCATCGCGGAGCGCTTCGGCAAAGGCGTCGAGCTGTTCGGTGCGATCGGTGTACAGCTGCGCCAGCACATCGCCAGGGGCCACGGGTTCCCCAATGTGCTTCTGCAAGGTGAGTCCAGCAGTGGGATCCACCGTGTCCTCTTTGGTCCGGCGGCCGGCGCCCAGGTCCACGGCCAGGTGCCCAATTGCAAGCGCGTCAATTTCGGTGACGGTGCCGCGCATGCCCTCGGGGGCGGTGACGGTAGCCACGGGGTCGGAGTCGGGCCGCGTGCTTGGGTCGTTGATCGCAGCCACGTCGCCGTCCTGCGCCTCTACGAGCGTACGCAGGCAGTCGAGCGCCGCGCCCGAGGCCACCGCCGCGCGCGCCTGTTGGCGTCCGGACTCGGGCGTGTCGGCTACGCCGCCCAGCGCCAGCATTTCGCCCGCCAGGGCGTAGGTAACCTCCATGAGCGGGGTGTCGTCGTGTTCGCCACGCAGACACGCCACGCTCTCGGCCACCTCGGGCCAGTTGCCCACGGCTCGCCCAAGCGGCGCGTTCATGTCGGTGAGCAGTGCCACAGTGGGGGTGTCGTGGCCCTCGCCAATGGCTACGAGCGTTTCGGCCAGCGTGCGCGCATCGGCCTCCGTCTTCATGAAGGCCCCGCGTCCGCACTTCACGTCGAGCACGAGCGCGTCGATGCCCTCGGCCAGCTTCTTACTCATAATGGACGCCGCAATGAGCGGAATGGACTCCACCGTGCCGGTTACGTCGCGCAGCGCGTAGAGCTTGCGGTCGGCAGGAGCCATTTCTTCCGTCTGCCCAATCAGCACAATGCCGATGTCCTCCAACTGCTGCTTATAGGCAGCCATCGACAGGTCGGTCCGGAAACCGGGGATGGACTCCAGCTTGTCGAGCGTGCCGCCGGTGTGGCCCAGTCCGCGGCCCGATACCATGGGCACGGGCACGCCCTGCGAGGCTACGATCGGCGCCAGGATGAGCGACACCTTGTCGCCCACGCCGCCGGTGGAGTGCTTGTCGACCTTGATGCCGGATGTGCCGCTGAGGTCAAGCACCGTGCCGGAATGCAGCATCGCATCGGTGAGGGCTGCGGCCTCTGTATCACTCAAGCCCTGCAGAAACGCCGCCATAATGAAGGCGCTCATCTGATAGTCAGGCACCTCGCCTGCGGTGTAGGCCTCCACGAGGCGAGCAATGTCGTCGGGCGCTACGGACTGGCCGTCGCGCTTTTGCGTGATGAGGGCAACAGGATTTAGCGGCGTGCTCATGAAGCAAGGGAAGTTGAGTTCACAAAAATGGGCAGGGAGATCGTGGCGCATCAACGCGGGGGCTCCACGGACATGCGCCACTATGTGCTGTAAATAGAAAAGGGCGGCCTGCCTACACAGGTCGCCCTTCCGACACAGCTCGAAGCGGAGTGCTTCGAGACACTATGCTACGCGTCGTCGCTGTCGTCCTCGTCATCATCATTATCGTTGTTGAGGCCGTAGCGCCGGTTAAACTTCTCGACGCGTCCGGCGGTATCTACAAACTGACGCCGCCCGGTGTAGAATGGGTGGTTGGTCGAGTCGACATCCGACTCGTACGTCTCGGCGTCGAGGGTCGAACGGGTTTCGATGGTCGACCCATCGGACAACTGAACGGTCAGCGCGGTGTATTTGGGGTGCAGTTCGTTCTTCATGGGTTTGGTACAGGCCCTTGGCAATATCCGGGGTGCGGCTACAGTGGTCAGATGTGTATGCACGGCATCTTAAAGCCGAAAGTTTCCGTGCGTGTCTTTCCAGGGCACGAAGAGCCTGCTAAGTCTCTCGCGGAAGCCGTATGGGAGAACGACACGCCTTTATGGCAACGTATACGGCACCTTGCTGACGGTATACACCGCATCCTCCGTCTCCTCTGTCAGGAGTTGCACAATGTGCGCTCCGGTAAGGTGAACAATCTGATGCTCAACAGTCTGGGCGGCTTGCTTCGTGCCGTTATGGTTGTACACCTGCACCCGCCATACGCCATCAGCGCCCGTTCCACGCCGCGACGCAACCACCACATGGTCATCCGTAACGTGCAGATGCTCCACAAATTCGATGTCGCGCTCTACCAGCGGCAGTAGGTCCTCGGGGGCAAGCGATGCGATCTCATCGGCAGTCGGAAGCGTAAGGTCAATCTCAAACGACGAAAAGCGCTCCGTTTCGCGGTCATATCGAACAATCTTGGGGGATAACGGAAGCGCAAAATATACCGATGCCCCATGCGTTTCCACAGGTGTTCGCACACTGAGCGGGACGGGAAATGGAACCGGATCAAGATCAGCCAACGTGAACGACGTCTCTACCACAACGGCCCCTTCTACAGGTTCATCCTCTGCCTCCTGTTCGCGCTCAACCCGGAAGAAAAGCGGGGTATCGGGCTCGGTCTGCGACGTGTACTGTCCTCGCGCAAGAAACAGGTGCGACTCGGTGCTGGCAAGCCCCGTGGCCCGACGCAGGTCTGACGATTGTATCTGGTCGAGACATGCACCCGATTCAGAATCGTACGCCAAAAGCCGTTGTTGGCCCCGGTCAAGCCCGAAAAGCAGCGACGCGTATCGACCCGTGGTCAAAATCGACTGGTGTTCGCAGGGGCCCTGGCCTTGCTCGCCAAGATCGGTTGCATACATGCCGTCAACGAACAGCGCAAGGCGCCCCGTACCATCAGCAATGACCAGTGAGTCTTGTCCAACCGGCTGCACAAAATGAACCAGGTCAAGCGGCGCGTCTGCATCTTGAATAGGCACCTGCTGTCGGTCTTGGGTCTGAATCGACTGTGCATGCACGCTAAATGCACAGAGACCTACTACAAGAAAAATCCAAACTGAAATTAACTCTTTGTAAACCATTTTATATTTTTGATTTGCAAGAAATTAACTCTGTCTAATGCGTTCTGTTACCTTCTTTCTACTGCATGCTCAAGAACGCGAACCGCTTCTTCATGCCCTTGCGCCCGCGCGATGGACCGTGCTGTCTCGTCCTCTTCAGAGCGGAGCATCGGATCGGCCCCCGCATCCAGCAAGCGCTCAATTACATCAACATGTCCCCCAAAAGCGGCCCTCATCAGTGCCGTGTATCCCTCCCTTCCTTGCGTATTGGGATCAGCTCCAAACTGAAGAAGCATATCCACGATGTCATCGTGTCCCTCTAAGGCTGCGAATCTGAGCGCCGTAGCTCTGCGATCACCTTGTATGTTGGGATTGCTCCCTGCATCAAGAAGCATAGCCACAATCTCTGCAGAGCCATAGTACGAAGCACCGATTAGGGGCGGAAAGCCGTATCGTGCTTGCTCATTAGGATCCATCCCTGCCTCAATAAACAGCCGCACGGCCTCCGTATCTCCATGCCGCGCTGCGTCGTAAAAGTCTTGCGTGTCCAACGCATAGCCCCGATTAACAAGCGCTTCCTCGGGGGGAGGGGCACACCCGCAAACGAAAGCTGCAGCCCACCCAAGCACCCAAATATACGTCATCCGTTGCACGCCGACTTGCTCTTTGTATTGAGGGGTATTTTACTATTGTATTCGTAGAATAGCACCACATCAAAGTTTCAGGCAGAGAACGATCGCCCCCCACCGCGCAACGACAGCTGGGCTGCATCGTAGCATACCCACCCTGCAAAGTTGACGACCTGTCGTACAGGTTGTATATTGCATGCTTCGCATCTGTACTCGCCCATTCTGTTTGCCGCCTCGCCTACGCCATGGCCGACCGCTATCTCGTTACCGCCCGCAAGTACCGCCCCGCGGTGTTCTCGGACCTGGTGGCCCAGGACCATGTGGCCGACACCCTCAAGAACGCGATCCGGCTCGACCGCCTGGCGCACGCCTATCTGTTTAGCGGTCCGCGCGGCGTCGGCAAAACGACCGCGGCGCGCATCTTGGCGAAAGCCATCAACTGCGAGACGCCGCTGGAGGAGCGCCCCGACAACGCCGAGCCGTGCTGCGAATGCGATTCGTGCCAGTCGTTCGAGGACGGGCGCAGCCTCAACATCTTCGAGATCGATGCCGCCTCCAACAACAAGGTCGATGACATCCGCGAGCTGCGCGAGTCGGTGCGCATCCCGCCGCAGGGCAGCCAGAAAAAGGTGTACATCATCGATGAGGTGCACATGCTCTCGAACTCGGCGTTCAACGCGCTGCTGAAGACGCTCGAAGAGCCGCCGCCGCATGTGCTGTTCATCTTCGCCACCACCGAGCCGCACAAAGTGCTGCCCACCATCCTGTCGCGGTGCCAGCGGTTCGACTTCCGGCGCATTCCGGTGCCCCGCATCGTTACGCGGCTGCGCCACATCTGCGACCGCGAAGGCATCGAAGCCGACGAGGAGTCGCTCATGCTTATTGCCCGCAAAGGCAACGGTGCCCTCCGCGATGCCCTCAGCGCCTTCGACCAGGCCGTCTCGCTCTGTGGAGAAACCCTCACCTACAGCGAACTCGCGCAGGCCCTCGGTGTCGTGGACCGCGACCTTTTCTTTGACCTGGTCGACCATGTGGCCAACAGCAATAGCGGCGGCGTCTTACAGCTCGTGCAGCGCGTCATGAGCACCGGCTACGACCTGCAAGAATTCCTGGCCGGACTCACCGAGCACCTGCGTCACCTGCTCGTAGCCCACACCCTCGGCCCTGAGGCCCTCTCCGACATCGCCGAGAGCGCCCGTCCGCGCTACGTGGAGAGCAGCGCGCGCTTCAGCGAAGCCGACCTGCTGCGCCTGCTTATGATCGTGGGCGATGCCGAAACCGACGTGAAGCAGAGCAGCCAGCCGCGCCTGAAGCTCGAACTGGCCCTGCTCAACATGGCCCACCTCAGCCGCGCGGGCGACCTGCAGCAGGCCCTCGATCAGCTCAGCACGCTCGAAGCCCACGCCGAAAACGGCACGCTGCCTACCACCACCCCAGCGCAGGAATCCTCATCGTCCGGTTCTCAGGAGGAACCCAAAGGCACGGCGTCTCAATCAGCATCGGCACCGCCCCCCGACACCGATTCCACGCCCCAGGCAACAGGCGTCTCGGAGGAACAGGAGCGCGGCTCCACGCCGTCGAGCCCATCTGCCCGCTCTCCGGAAGATCCCTCGCCTGGGCGCACCGAGGCGAAGCCGTCATCAAGCCCAGAGCCGAGCGAGCCGGGCGATGCCTCTGCCCCCGAATCCACCACGCGCGAACCCAACACGGGCACGGAGACGAAGCCCACAGCCGAGGACCTGACCGCCCGCGCCGCCGAACCGGCTCGCACGCCGGGCCCCGATGCTCCAAATGCTGCGAAGAACTCGCCGGAGGAGCCCGATGCTGCTGCTTCCCCTCAACCCACGCCCGACCCCACCGACGCCGCCCCTGAACACGAGGCCGCCGCCGAAGACCAAACCGACGACGACACTTTTGCAGCTCCTGATGATGCGGAGGC
>CAJXLX010000001.1 GCA_913056335.1 uncultured Rhodothermaceae bacterium | reverse complement strand
GCCGACCCCGAAACGCTCCGTGACGGCGACACCGCCACACCGTCGGAGATACTCACCGGCGGCGTGCTCCCTGAACCGCTCAACGAGCAAGACTTTCAGGTCGGCTCGTACCGCCTTCTCTCCGAAGGGCGCGACTACACCCTTAACAGTCGCCTTGGGTACATCTCCCTGCAGCAAAGCCTGCGCTCGAACGAAGCCATTGCAGTGGCCTTTCGCTATCGGCAGGGGGCCGAATCGGTGCAGGTGGGCGACTTTACCGCCGACAGCGGAGGCTCCACCGGAGGGGTGAACAGTGACCGCCTCGTGCTCAAACTCATTCGACCGTCGAATCCGGTGCAGCCCAGCACGCAGACCAACCCGGCCGCCTGGTACCTGGAGATGCGCAACATCTACCCGCTGCGTGGGCGCAACTTCAACGCTGACAACTTCGAGCTCGGCATTGACTATGCTCCCTCGGGGCAGTCCGCCTCAAGCACAATTACGGAGGTGGCAGGCCAAACGCCGCTCCTTCAGGTCCTGGGCCTCGATCGTCTCGACCAGGACGGCAGTCCGCGTCCCGACAACGAGTTCGACTTTATTCCAGGCGTTACCATTGACCCCAGTACCGGGCTCCTTATCTTTCCGTATCTGGAGCCGTTCGGACAGCGAATTGTTAACGTGGCGACCGAAAACGGCAGCTCGCCCGCCACCGGCGAGGAGTTTGCCTTTCGGGACCTGTATCGTGTCAAGAAAGAAACCGCCCGCGATAATAGCGGCGACAACGTCTACCAGATTCGCGGCTCGTTCCAGAGCAGCGTACAAGAGTTCTTTGACTTGGATGCGTTTGCCGGGATCGTACAAGGCTCGGTCGAGGTGCAGTCGGGCGGCACCACCCTGCAAGAGGGCGTCGACTACGTGGTCGACTACCAGGGCGGCACCGTAAGCATTACGAACCCCACGTACCTGACTGCCGGGCGCGATATTGAGATCAACTACGAGGAGAATACGCTGGCTCAGATCCAGCAGAAAACGCTGCTGGGCGCCCGGGCCGACTACAGCGTGCGCGAACGCCTTTCGGTGGGAGCGACCCTCATGCGCCTCAGCGAGCGTGCCCCCACCGACAAGTTTCGGATTGGCGAGGAGCCCATCCAAAACACCATCTGGGGCGTGGATGGGACCGTCGATCTCGAACCCGGCTGGCTGACGCGCGCGGTCGACGCCCTCCCGCTGCTACAGACCCGCGTCGATAGCCGCGTCTCGGTCTCGGGCGAGTTTGCGCAACTGCGCCCGGGCCATGCCGAAACGAATGCCTTTACCCGAGCCCGCGAAGACCTCCAGGACGAAGGCTTCGACTTCGACTCCGATGAGCTGGGCGGCGTCTCGTTTATCGACGACTTTGAGGGCTTCCGCAACACCTTCTCACTGCGGGCCCAACCCGACGCATGGACTGTAGCGGCGCCGCCCCTCTTTCCAGGCGAATCGCCCGAGTCTCCAACACTGACCGATGACTCGCTGCGCACCAACTGGCGTGGGCTCTTTGGGTGGTACCAGCTCAACACCAGCAACCGCGACCGCGTGGCCGATCGCTCCTCAGTGCAAGGTAATCCTGAAGCTACTGAGTTGGTCGACACGCGCGACGTCTTCCCGGGGCGCGACCTGCGTGGCGAAACCGACCCCACCCTGCGCACGCTCGACCTGTACTTTTCGCCCTATCAGCGCGGCCCCTACAACTACACTCGGGCCTTGGACGAATTCATCCGCCGCCCGGAAGAGGTGTGGGGCGGTATGACGCGCCCATTGCCCGAAGGCTATACCGACTTCTCGCTCCAAAATGTGGAGTTCGTCGAGTTTATCTTTAAGCCGTATTCTCAAAACGAACAGGAGGATGCCGGAAACGATGCCACCTTGCATCTGAACCTGGGCACGATCTCCGAAGACGTCATCCCCGATGGGCGCCTCAATGCGGAAGACGGCCTCTCGTGCAATTTCGACGGCACGTTCTCGTTCAACCCATGGAGCCGCCTGCCCAGCGGTCAGCAGAACGGGACCGTAGATGTAAATGCAGGCTGCACGCAAGACCTGGGGCTGAATGGACTCGTGTCCTCTCATCCTGGCGATTACCCCGAAACGCTAACCGAGCAGTTTCGCTACCGCAGCTTTCTGGATGCGCTGTCCACGGTCAACCGCGCCGGTCTTACGCCCGCCCAGGAGCAACGCCTTGATGCAGAAATCGCCCGCTCTCAGCGCGACCCTGCGGCTGATGACTACCACTTTTACAGCAACAACGTGTTCTATGAGGATCCCGACTTCTTCCCGCCCGCCCTTTACCCGAATGGCGCGACCATTCAGGAGCGGTTCAGCCGCTATTTTGCAGGACTGGAGCTGAATACGTTCGAGGGGCAGAGCCGTCTGGCAACTAATGTGTCAGAGGGACGCGGGCGCTCGCGCTCGCCCAATACTGAAGATCTCAGCTTCACGGGAAGCGTTGACCTCGAAAATAACTACTACGAGTACGACATCCCGCTCAGCCGCGCCACGCTCCAGGAGCAGGCTCGTCCCGAAAACACCGACAACTACATTGTGAGCGAGGTAGGCGACGGCTGGTACAAGGCCCGTGTGCCCGTGCGCGAGTTCACCCGCCGCGTGGGCGAGATCGACGACTTCAACCGCATCGAGTCGATGCGGCTGTGGACGCGCGGCCATGACGTGCCCATTACCATCCGTATGGCGTCGTTCGAGCTGGTGGGGAGCCAGTGGCAGGCCTCTGAAACGGTGGCGACCGAAGACTCGCTGATGTCGGGCCCCGGTACGCTGCAGATCTCCAGCATCAACAACGAAGAAGACCCGACCTATGCCCCGCCGCTGGGCACCATCATCGGGCGCGACCGCACCAGCCGTGGGGCCCAGCGCCTGGCCCGCGAGCAGTCGATGGTGATTAGTGTCGAGGAAATGCCTGCGAACACGCAGCGGGGGGTGTTCAAAACGTACACGCAAGGCCTCGACCTGCTCAAGTACGCCAACATCCGGATGTACACGCATCTGCACGGCACCAACTCATCAGCGATTACAAAGGCGGCCCTCAATGACAATCTGCGCCTGTTCGTACGGCTTGGTACCAACGAGGTGGACGATTACTACGAGTACGAACAGCCCCTTACCGCGAGTGACCTCCCCGATGGCAGCCAAACGCGGCTCAACCTGTGGCCGCGTGAGAACGAAATGAACGTTACGGTGTCGGCGCTCAACCAGCTCAAGGTTGCACGCGATGCCGAAGGCGCGCCCATCGACTCGCTGTTCAGCAATGTCAGCAACAACGGCGCCGTACGCGTACCGCTGCGCGCCTCGCCCGAGGGAGCACGCATTGCTATGAAAGGCACGCCCTCGCTGAACTCGGTAAACAACATCGTGATTGGCGTGCGGCATGTTGGCGACGATCCCGTTCCACTGCGTGACGTAACCCTGTGGGTCGACGAGCTGCGCGTATCGGGATACGACGAGGACGGCGGCTGGGCGGCTACGGCCCAGGCGGATGTGGAACTGGCCGACTTCGCCACGGTGCGTGGCAACTTCAACCGCAGCACCGACGGCTTCGGCGGGCTGTCGAGCACCCTTGCCGAGCGCGACCAGAGCGATACGGAGTCGTGGACGCTGCGTACCGATGTCAATCTCGATAAGCTCCTTCCGGCGCGCCACAACTGGCGCATTCCCATTACCATGGAGATGCGCTCGAACACCACCGTACCGCGTTTCGACCCCAACCGCGGTGATGTGCGCCTAAGCGAGGTCGAAGCGCAGATTAACGACAACCCGGCACTGGAAGAAACCGCCCGCTCGCGTGCGCTCGACAGTCTGCGCACTGCGTCCGAAACGTACAGCCTCAACCGCTCGCTTACGGCAAGCTTGGGGAAGAGCAACTCCTCAAGTCGGCTGATGCGCTACACAGTCGATGCGCTGGCCTTCAACGCAAGTTACAGCGACCGCGAAGGCCGCAGCCCGCGCCAGCGCATCGACAACTCGTGGCGCTGGTCGGGCAGCTTCGACTATAACGCCTCGTTCGGCGAGCCGCGTACGCTGCGTCCCTTCGGCTTTCTGCCCGACTGGCCCGTGCTGAGACGCCTGAGCCAGCTAAGCTGGAACTACGTTCCCGATGCCGTAGGATTCAACACCAGTGCCAATCGCTCCTTCACGCGGCAGCGCGCCCGCTCTACCGCGCTACGTGCCGATGCAAATCCATTGCCCAATCGCATCGAAAATCCGTTTCGCGAGAATCAGCGCTTCACACACAGCCGCGGTGGACAGCTGCAGTACACGCCGTTCTCGTTCCTCTCCACCAGCTTCGATACCAATACCGAGCAGAGCCTGGCCGACCTGGGCAGCCGCTTCGACCGCACCGTGCTTGTGGTGGACAGCACACAGACCACAATCGAGCAGACCATTGATGGAAAAACCATCGATCAGGCCCTGGCCGATGGCGATGTTACCCAGGCCCAATTGGATGCCGGGCGTGTGTTTGGCGAAGAGCGGCTGCGCCCTCGCTCCGAAGGTGAAGTCTTTGAATCCATCTTTTTCGGATCTGGAAGCCCCCGCACGAGCACCTACAACCAGCGCTTCAGTGCCACGCTGCAGCCCAGTTTGTTAGAGGGCGAGGCGTTTGACTGGATTCGCCTGCAAGACATCTCATACAACGCAGAGTACCAGTGGCAGAATGCCAGCGAGGGGACGCTACAGGGCGCTACGGCTACAAACCGGGTTACCCTGCGCAGTGGCATGACCCTTGACCCGAGCCGTGTATGGGGACGGTTCGGCTTCGTAGAACGCTGGCGTAGCGCCGTACGCGAGCGCCAGAACGAATCGGATCGCGCGCCCTCGTCCGATGATGAGGACGATGAAGACGAAGGCGAGTCTGCTGATGATGAGGCTAATGACGATGACGAAAGCGGAATTCCATTGCCCGACATTCCACTGCCCAACCCGTTGCACCTCGGGCAGCGCCTGGCGCTTGCCCTTATCGACATGTCGCCGCTCGCCGTTAACTACACGGCCAACCGCACCACGACGCTCAACAACATCGGGGAGCTGCGTGACGATGGGACTGTGCAAACCTCGTACAGCCTGATCGATGCGCTACGTGGTGAGGGACCGTCGCTCGGGTATCGATTTGGATTTCAGCGCTCGCTCAGCAATGATCGGCGCCTGGTAAACAGCGACTCGCTTGATACAATTACGTCCAACATTCTTGGCAACACCGACCGTCTGGAAGGCCGCACCGGCTTTCAGCTCAGCCCGGCCCTTCAGGTAGATCTGAACTGGAACGTGAGTTGGTCCAGGAACACCTCGACCGATCTGTTCCCAGCCCTCGACGAGCGCGGCTTTCCCACGGGCGAACTGGACCGCCGCCGCACCGAGTCGAATACCAATGCGCTGACCACCTGGGCCTTTGGCAGCTACGAAACGCTCGTATCCCGCCAAGTCGATCGGTTGCGGAGCACACAGGATGCTGAACCTGGAACCGTGTTTGACGCCGTCGATCTGGCGCTCACCAACAAGAGCGTGGCCCTGGATACGCGCCAGGCCTACCTGAACGGACTGGGCACCATTGGGCAAAGCGGGTTTTTGCCTCTACCGCTCCCCAACTGGAAAGTCTCATACTCGGGTCTGGGGGACTGGCCGCTTATCCGTTCCGTTGTCGACAATGCGACTGTGAATCACAGCTACACGGGCAACTTCGAGTCACAGTTCGACCTGCGCGATACCGCGGGCGACACCACCTCGGTAGCCATTGGGGGCGCATCGCGTTCGTACACGCGTTCCACCTACAATGTGCGCGGCACGACCATCGACCGGCAGTTCAACCCACTTATTGGCGTTGACCTGCGCTGGTCCTCGTCCTTCAGCACCCGTATCGATTGGAATACCGGCACTACGGTGTTCTTGAGCACCTCGAACCTCAACATCGAAGAAAGCCGCACCAACGAGCTCTCGCTTTCGCTAAACTTTCGGAGCCAGGGCTTCGATATTCCGCTCCTTCCGCTTGGGCGTGTCGACAACACCATTAGCCTATCCGTCAATGCAAGCCGCAGGGCCGAGGATGATAAGCGCTTCTTGCTTGCAGGAGCCATTCGCCAGGCTGCAGGCGACCCCGATTTCTCTGTAAGCCAGGCCCTGGAAGGCGATAACGTGTCGACACAGACCGAGGCCGTGCGCACCACCATCGAGCCCGAGCTAACCTATCAGATTAGCGACCGCGTGAGTGGCAGTCTGTTTATCTCGTACGAGAAGTTCGATGGCGATAATCGCCGCCCCTCCTTTACAGAAGTAGAAGGCGGATTTACATTCATCATCGACCTGGCCGAGAACTGAACGGAGGCGCACTTCAGTGCAATCCTCTCTATGACGCCTGCCATGGCGAGCGGAAGGCGATGGCTGTCGGTATCCCCTCAAGATGGCAGCGTCTGAGAGGGCCACAGTGCTCCAACATTGACCTGTAACACAGCACTACAACTGCTCCATCTTCTCTTTAGGGATGCGGATGAGATAGCGCTGATCCATAATCTCTTCGTGCACATCGAACGAGCCGGTTCCTCGAAAGTCGACCGCGATATTGGGACCGTTAACGCGCTTTACCTCTCCAATGCCATAAAACGAAGGATGAGGCCCGTAGTACACCAACTGCCCCTTGCGGAGTGCTTTGTCGCGCAGGGCACGCCGGTGAAACGCGGGAACGGTGGGCAGCAACTCAAGCCGATAGGCACTCGTGTGCTCGCCAGACTGCGTACTCATAACACCTGTAGCGGATTGGTCATCAAGACACTATGCTTAACGGAAGCACCGGCTGGGAGATTCGTTGTCCGGTTGAGCATAGCTTTGATGGGTAGCGGCTCAACGCTAACATGATGGAAGAAATATCCAGTAGTCGGAGACTGGGAGCGCGCTCCGGTGCGGACGTCTCTGGGCGGAGGACGAACGAGGGACCGTTCGCCCCAGAACAGATTGTTATCAGCAGAGCGATCACGTAACGTCTATCCACTGCCTTTTGATGCCGCGCTCTGTGCGCTTTGTGCAACACCCTTGCCGACTGCAACGTAGCACACCATCTACCTACTTACCCACACCCTCATTCTACATGAGGATGTGCGCTCTCATTTAACACGTCTTGAACGTCACCTGCTTACTCTATGCGTTACACAGACAAGATGGTTGACCGTCAGGTTGGCCGCAATGCCGAACTCTTTTCCCGGGCTGTTGCCGAACTCGACTCGCCAGCCGAGCGCTACCCGTACCTACGCATTCTGGTGAGCCTGGTGGAACAGGCCCATCCCGAATGGCGACAAGCGCCCAACAAGGGCAGCCAAATTGCTGGATTGCTCGACCGCATGAGCGAGAGCACGCTCGACTCCGACGAGGTCAAGGATGTGGTGCGCGTGCGCGACGAAGAGCGCGGCTACTACCGATAGATGTGCGCGCAGAACCATGCCCATGCGGCGGCCGGACTCTGCTAACACGGCCTCTATCACTGCGGTCTACGTTTAGGAGCCGCGTACACTGCTGTTATATGCATAAGCGTTGCCCATCTTCGTTGGGGGCGTCCCCGTCATGTAGCGAAGCCAGAGCCCCGCGTTCTGCATCTGCTGCCGCAGTGCGCCTACTGCCCGAAACCGCCGAGCCGACGTGACCACGGGCGCATCCACAAACTGAAATCCGCCCTGTGCACACAGCCGTCGGGCCATGTCGAGGTCTTCGAAGATGGGAAGCGGAGCGAAGCCTCCCACCGCTTCAAAATGCGTGCGCCGGATGAACAGTCCGCGGTCGCCAAAGGCGAAGCCCCACCAGTTAAGGCGGGTGCACTGCGCATAAAAACGCAGCAGCGGGGTGGAGCGGTCGAAGGCCAGCCGGAACGTACCGGCTTGCACCGAGGGGCGCTGCAGCGCATGGTGCATCGCACGCCATGCCGCTGGCGTGACGGTGGTATCCGCGTGCAGAAACAGAAGAAGAGGGGCTGTCGTCTGGGCAGCCCCTCTGTTCATCTGGCGCCCGCGCCCCCGTGGGCTGATGCAGACTGTAGCGTAGGGGGAGGCATAGGTACGCGTTTGGTCGTGGGAGTGACCATCGGCAACGATGCACTCAATTGGCCCCGGCAATGCGTGCACCCGGCGCAACGTATCGGCAATACACGACGCTTCGTTCAGCGTAGGGATGACAACGGCAACGCGCGGTTGAGCCATAACACAGCAAGCCTACGAAAAAACAACAAGCGATTGCACTCGGCTGTTGAGCAAGTGCAACCCGGTGCCCATGCGCCAAACAACGCGGTGCACCCAAGCATTTCGTGTTGTGTTCGCGCTACGGCGTTACAATGCATTGTGGCGCGCCCTTACAACCCGCTGTCAAACGCCGCATCGGCATCCAGATCGTTCACAAAGGCCACGAGCCAGTCAATGCACTGCTCGATGTCTCCGATATCGGCCACCTCAACGGTTGAGTGCATGTAGCGCAGCGGTACCGAAACAAGGGCGCTGGGCACGCCGGCCCGCACGCGGAAGATACTGTCGGTGTCGGTGCCGGTGCGGCGGCTGGAGGGCTCGTGCTGCAGTGCAATCTCGTGGGCCTCGGCGGCTTGCATGAGGCGCTCCACGACCTGCGGATGATTCGACGTGCCGTGCGTCACCGTAGGCCCTTTGCCAAGCTTAATCTGCCCGTGCTGCGTTGCGCTGATGCCCGGCGAGTCAGTCGCGTGGGTTACATCGAACGCTACGGCGGCATCGGGCTGGAGGCGGTGCGTAATCATCTTCGCACCGTGCCCGCCAATCTCTTCTTGCACCGAGTTAGTGGCCACGCACGTCCACGCTGCGGGCTCATCTTGCTCAGCCAGGCGGCGCAAGACTTCGGCCATGATGAACCCGCCCAGTCGGTTATCGATGGCGCGCGCGGTGATTCGGGTGTCGGTGAGGTGCGCAGGCGACATGTCCATCACCATGGGGTGGCCCACGCGGATGCCGCGCTCGGCCACGTCGTTGGCGCTATCGGCCCCAATATCAACAAACAGCTCGTGCACCTTAGGAATGGACTCGTCGTTGCGGTCGCGCAGGTGAATTGCGGTGTTGCCCACTACGCCCAATACCTCGCCGTCGTTGCCAAGAATGCGCACGCGCTGCCCTCGGGCAATGGCCCGGTCAGAGCCGCCAATGCGGTTCACATAGATTATGCCCTCGTCGGTGATGTGACGCACCATGTACCCAATCTCGTCGACATGGGCATCGAGCATGAGGCGGGGGGCGTCATCCTGAGCGCCGTGTACTACGGCCCAAGCGGTGCCGTATGGATCTGAGTCGACGTCATCCGCAAAGCCGTCCACGTACTGGGTCCACACGCGCTGCCCAGTGGTCTCAAATCCGGTCGGGCTGGGGGTTTCCAGCAGTTCGAAGAGAAAGTCGTGCGCTGAGGTTGTCATAAATTAAGACGGTTGTAGGCAAGAGAGTTAGAACCTGTTTTGATCTCTTATTTTGGGCACCCCAGGAGTACTTCTTCCCTACGGTCAGGGCGCTGCGAGCGGCGTCGCTGGGCTGGGGCCTTTAGGTCATGCCCCTGGTGCTACGAACCTCTATCGTGGTTCTCGTTTCGCTCCACCGGCGCTCGCTCTCGCCGTCAAACCAAAACCCAAACAGGTTCTTACGAACAGTTCAGCGTGTACCACGCAGCACAAAAGCATATGATGCGCGGTCGTAATCGGGCAAGGCGCAACAAGGTCGTAACGCGCTGTGATGAATTGGTGAGAGCACCCGCACAGGCTTGGATCCGGGACGGGCGTTCATATATTGCAATAATGCACTGGCGTATTGCACTTGGACATATTCATGTAGCACGGCCTGCCCTGAGTGGCTTCCCGACGCCCGCCCCTGATTTGATTTCGCACCTGTCTGCCTCGCTAATCCTTTTTTTGCTATGGCCAAAACGACTGAACGGACGTACCACATGCTCATCGTGGAGGATGACGACGATATTCTGATGGGCCTCCGCGACTACTTCGATATGCAAGAGTTTGAGGTCGAAACGGCCTCCAATGGGGAAGAAGCGCTGGAGCAGATGAAATCGATGGAGGACTGCGATGTCGTCCTGCTCGACGTGATGCTTCCCAAAAAGGACGGCTTTCAGGTGCTTGAAGAGTCGCAGCAGATCGGCTTCAGTGCGCCTGTCATCATGATTACGGCTCGTGGGGAGCAGGAGTCGAAGCTCAAGGGCTTTGGCCTTGGGGCCGACGACTACGTCACCAAGCCGTTTAATGTGGAGGAACTCGCCGCCCGCGTCAAAGCGGTAATGCAGCGCACCATGCCGCCCTCGGAGGCCCCGATGGATGTGTACGAGATTGGTGAGGTGGAAGTCAACTTCACCACGCACGAAGCTTTTCGAGGCGACGAAGAGATTAACTTTACCGCGCTGGAGTTCGATATCCTCCGCTATCTTATTCAGCACAAGGGCCGCACAGTGACGCGCAAGCAACTGCTCCGCGATGTATGGGGCATCGATGAGAACATTATTACGCGCACCATCGACCGCCACATGGCCTCGGTGCGCAAAAAGATTGAGCCCGATCCGTCGTCGCCCACTTACATCGAAACCGTGTATGGCATCGGCTATCGATTCGACGACGCCAACGCCAGTACGTAAATGCCGGTAGGTATGCGCCTTGATTGCCCCCTCGCGTCCTCTGTCGGATGAGAGGGGGCAGTTTTTTTGGTAGGGCCGGCGGATGTCTACGTTGGAGCCGTGCCTCAGCCTTCCTCAGGGGAGCGTGTTGTCAGGAGAGCAGCCACAGCCTCCGGCCCCTGGCACATTTCCTTCATCACGTAGCGTTGAACCGCTTACCTTCTTCGGTGGGGATGTGTCGTGAGCCTACGCTACACGTTAGCCGCTTCAGCGTCCTCGTCAGAGAGAGGCTTTGCCTTCAGAAGATTCTTCTTCGACGTGCGTGGCACCCACCAGCTTGTATCCAATGCCATACACGCTACGGATGGCCCACTGCGACTCTTCATCGCCGTCCATCACGTCGCGCAGGGCATTCACGTGGCGGTCGATGGTACGAGTTTCGACCTCGGCAGGCAGATTCCACACATCGCGCAAGATCTGTTCGCGTGTAGCAGTGCGCCCACGACGACGGATGAGATACTCAAGCAGCGCATACTCCAGGTCAGTCAGCTTGACCGATTCGCCGTTGCGGGCTACGGTCTTTCCGTCCAGGTCAACGGTGAGTCCGCCCACCTCAAACACGCCGCCTTCCTCAATCGCCTGGGCTTCGCGGCGCAGCAGCACCTCAATGCGGGCCATCAGCTCCTCAGTAGCAAACGGCTTCGTAAGGTAATCGTCGGCCCCTGACTGAAAGCCTTGCATCTTGTGCTCGTGGCCGCCCAGTCCCGTAAGCATAAGCACCGGCGTTTGTACACCCTCGGCCCGGGCCTGGCGCAGGACCGCAAAACCGTCGCGGTCGGGGAGCTTCGCGTCCAAGATGATGAGATCGTACCCCGGTAGCGACGCAGCCTCTTCATGGCCCGATTCGCCGTCGGTGGTCATGGTTACATCGTAATCCTGCGATTCTAAGTAGAGCGTGAGGCTCGTGCTCAGCTCTTCGTTGTCTTCAATCACGAGGATGCGAGGCGACTGCGCGTTTTCCATAACAGCAAGAGCAGATAGAAACAAACTAACGAGTATAGAGGGGGCGAACGCGAAAGGGGTGGTAGCCTACATGCTCCATGAGCTACCCTGCAGATCGGCTCTCCTGCAGAACAGACCCGCTGCGCCAAATGTGTATCGTGCTCTAACGACATGCGTGTGTGCGGGTGCCCTGCGTTTGTAATGGCTATGAAACGATGTTGCCATTCGCCTGCAAATCTCGCCTCTAACGATTCTGCGTGCCGGGACCGGTTTCGTATGCTGGGCGCACATAGCAAAGCAGCAGCTACGCGGCCAGCGTAACATGGGTTACCCCGGCTCCGCCTTCCTCGATGGGGGCAATGTCGAAGTGTGCTACATCCGAGCGTTCGCGGAGCTGGTCGTGAATGGCCTCGCGCAGCGCGCCGGTGCCCTTGCCATGCAGAATCTCGACCTGGTTGAGCCCCGCTGCCACAGCGTCGTCAACGAAATGCTGCACCTCCAACAGCGCCTCTTCAACCCGCTCCCCACGCAGATCAATGCGGTGCGAGGCTTCCAGCGCAGTCATGGGGCCGCTACTGTAGCCGCTGGTTTTGTCGGAGGCAGAGCGCGCCCCGCCCACCCGCGTAAGCCGATGCAGCGGCACGCGCATGTGCATGGGCCCCGAGCCGACAAGCGCCTCAGTCCCATCAAGTTCGAGCACTTCCACCTTGGTCGACCCGTCGTCGACCACCACCTGGTCGCCTTCCTGAATCGGCTCCTGCTGCGGTGCACCGTCGGAGGAGGGCTCGGGCGCGTCAGTAGCAGACTGCCGGCTGGGGGCCGATGTGTCATCGGCTTTGCGGGAGCGGGCGTCTTGCTCCTCTTCGTTGCGCTCGTGCACCTCCTTTTTGTACTGATCCAGCCGTTCGCGGGCTTCTTTCGTCGCTTCACGCTCGGCCTCGGCCTCTTTGATCTCGCGAATGGTGCGCTCTACGCGCGCATTCGCCTCATTCACGATGCGCTCGGCCTCCTCCAGCGCCTGCTGCCGGTACTCCTCGCGCTCTTTCTCGATCGAGGTACGCTTCTGCTGCATCCGCTCGCGCTCCGACTGTGCCCGCCGCTTGGCTTCTTCAGCCTCGCGCACCTGTTTTTCCAGCTTCTGCGTGCGCGTCTCGAACGTCTTCACCAGGTCCTCCAGCGCTGACATCTGCTCGCCTGCCAGGGTGCGCGCCCGGTCGAGCAGCCCCGTATCCAGCCCCATGCGCTCCGCAATCTCAAACGCATACGACGACCCCGGCACGCCCTGCTGATACTGATACGTAGGCGCCAGCGTCTCTTGGTCGAACACCATCGACCCGTTTTCCACGCCATCGGCTTCGTAGGCATAGGCCTTGAGCGCGCCGTGGTGCGTGGTGGCCATCGTGCGCACGCCGGTTTTGGTGAGGCGCTCCAGCAGCGCCTGTGCCAGCGCGCCGCCCGCTTCGGGGTCAGTACCGGTACCGGCCTCATCAATCAGCACCAGCGTGTTGGGCGTGGCCTGCCGCATCATGTGGCGCAGGTTGGCCACATGCGAGCTAAACGTGGAGAGGTCGTCTTCGATCGACTGCTCGTCGCCAATATCGACGATAATTTTCGACCAGAGCGGCACCGTGCTGTGCGGCGCGGCGGGGATGGGCAGCCCATACGCCGTCATGAGCGAGCAGAGGCCCACGGTTTTCATAGCCACCGTCTTGCCGCCCGCGTTCGGCCCGGTAATCACGAGCGTTGTAAAGTCGCGCCCCAGCTCCAGCGAAAGCGGCACCACCGGCTCATCCGAGTCGGGCGAGTCGCCGTGAAGCCGGTGCAGCACCAGCGCGGCATTGCGGGCATCTTCGAGCTTCACGTGGCCCTCGTCGTTCAGATTGGGCACATGGGCCTCGATCTCGTTCGCCATACGGGCCTTGGCCTGCAGCAGATCGAACTGCCCGAGCACCTCCAAATTAGTTTCAATGGATGCAATGTGTTTCCGCACGCGCGATGTGGCCGCGCGCAGAATGCGCTCAACCTCGTTCCGCTCATCGGCCTTGAGCTCGCTCACCTCGTTATTCAGCTGGAGGCACGCCGCCGGCTCAATGTACACCGTCTGCCCCGTGGCCGAGGTGTCGTGGATGAAGCCATCTACCTTGCGCTTTGCTTCGGCCCGAATGGGAATAACCATGCGCCCGGCACGCAGCGTAGGCTGGTCTTCGGTCGCATAGCCCTTGCTCACAGCCTTGCGCAGCTCACGGTTCAGCGTCGTGCGTAGCGCACTCTGCCGCTCCCGAATCTGGCGACGGATGCGCTGCAGCGCGTCGGAGGCATCGTCGCGGATTGAGCCGTCGTCGTCGATGATGGCGCCGAGGTGCGCCTCCAGGTCGCTGAGCGGCTCGATGCGGCGCGTGCTGCGCTGCAGCGACGGGTAGTCGTGCTTGCGATCTGCAAAGTAGCGCGACAGGCGCTGACCCGTCACCAGAATCTGGCGGACCGCGTGTAGCGCATCGGCAGACACGTAAGCATCTTCAGGACGGGCGTTGCGCAGTACGCCGCGCACATCGTGCACGTGCTGTAGCGGGATGCCGCGGTCGTAGCGCAGCGCCTCTTGGGCCTCGTGCACGCGCTGCAGCTCCGCTTCGAGCCACTCGCGCGAGCGGGCCGGGCGCATGCCCTCAAGGCGCTCTTCACCCAGCGGCCCTTTTACGAGCTGCCCCAGGCGGCGGCGCACCAGGGTGAAGCCGAGTTTGTCTTCGATGGAATCGGGATACGTATGCATCCTACACAGCGTGTCAGCATGGCACAAACGAGCGACGGTCGATGCGCAGAGCGTTCTGGCATCGACCGCGTGTGCTCAACGAGAGGAGGCGTGGCAGGCTCCATGCCGCGCCCAGTTCGACGGCTAATTTACAGGTTCATGATGCGCATGGTATGGCGATTCCGCAGTACGAAACGTGCGGAGCCGTGCTATGACCGCGGGCCTACGTAGCTGTGATCGCCTACGTTGAGCACCGTAGCCCCCGGATCCACCGTGGCATGCTGACCAACGAGCGTGTCTTTAAGCACCGCATTGGATACCGTGCCCTCAGCAAACACGATGCTATCGCGCACTACACTGCCGTCAACCGTTGCGCCCCGCTCGATAGAGACGTTCGGTCCCACAACGGCGTTTTTGACTTCCGCATCCGGCCCGATATACACCGGTTCGTGGATGATACTGTTGGTGACGGTGCCCTGGCGGTTAGCGTCGGACTCGCGTTCGAGCATGCGCCGCGTGGTGTTGAGCAGCGACGGAATGGTACCGCAGTCCATCCACGCATCGACCGAGGCGGTTTTGAACACGGCGCCGTCTTGCAGCATCCGGTCGAAGGCATCGGTGAGCTGGTACTCGCCGCCCTTGCCGCGGATGTTGTTCTTAATCAGATACTTGATTTCCTGATGTAGCCACGCCAGGTCATCCACATGGTAGATGCCGATGATCGCCTCGTTCGAGATGGGCTCGTCGGGCTTCTCGACGAGGCGCACGACCTGCTCGCCCTCGCGCACGGCTACGCCAAAGCGGCTGGGGTCGTCGACCTCGCGTACCCACATGGTTACGTCGGCCCCTTCGAGCGAGACAGTTTCGCTCATGCCAAAGAGCGTGTCGGCAAAAACGACAATGCCGCTGCCGCTGAGATAATCGGCGGCTGCCCCTACAGCGTGGGCGGTGCCCAGGGCTTCCTCTTGCACCGCGAACTGCGCCTCCATATCGTTGCGCTCGCAGATTGCTGTCAGGTCGTCGCGCACGCCCTGGCCAAAGTCGGGCCCGAGCACGAATACGCCCGTGTCGATATTGGCCTCGATGGCTTCGGAGAACGTGTCGACGATGCGCTCGACGATAGAGGTGCCGCGCACCGAAAGCAGCGGCTTCGGTGTTACGTGAGAGTGAGGGCGCACGCGCGTGCCGCGCCCTGCCATTGGAATAATGAGCTTCATAGCAGTACCAGAGAACAGTCTACAGAAAACGAGAAGAATCCGCACGGATGAACCAGCGTCCGCTACACGATAGCCCTCCGCAACGAGGCGGAGCCATCCGCATCCGCCATAATAGCCCAAACCAGAGCAGAACTACCGATAAAATCTGATCAAACCCCGTCAGGAATGCTTTGGGGCGAGGGCTTGCCTGTGCGGGGCAGCGTACGTTGCTGTGTTGTACAGTATTGTGTACGTCGGATTCGATATGGAGTGGACGGTACGGCGTCCACATCGCTTAGTTGCAGTCTGTAACCTGCCAGTGAACGGCTTGGCACGTGGGTTGTAGTGAACCTGTGCCCGTGTAGTTGCGACAAGCAGGTATGCGTCATCAGGTATGCGTCATACAGACAGGAGCGCTGCACCGGCTCACCACGAGCCGTTCCTGTGCCTGTGTTCTGCCCCACGGTTCACTCATTTGCTGACTTGTTTTACCTCTGCTTATGCGCCGCACTGCCCGCGCGTCTTCCATTGCGCTTGTTGCGCTCTTGCTTCTTGCTGGCCCGCTTATTTGGACGGGCTGCGAATCGCTCAGTAATACGGAGCAGGGGGCGCTCATTGGGAGCGGAGCAGGGGGCGCCGCCGGGGCGGCTATTGGACGCGCAGCGGGCGGCACAGCCGAAGGAGCTATTTTGGGCGCGGTCATCGGGGGGGCGGCTGGTGCCATTATTGGGCAACGCATGGACCGGCAGGCCGAGGAACTTGACGAAGAGCTTGAAGACGCCGAGGTGGAACGCGTCGGCGAAGGCATTAAGGTGACGTTTGACTCGGGGATTCTGTTTGATTTTGACTCGTCGGAGCTGCGCCCAGCGGCACGACGCAACCTTGACGACCTTTCCGCCAGTGTACGCGACTTCGAAGAGACTGAGCTCATGGTTGTAGGCCATACTGATTCGCAAGGCAGCGCCTCGTACAACCAGGACCTGTCGGAGCGCCGGGCCGACGCCGCCTACCAGTACTTGGCCCGCCAGGGCGTGCAGCCCAGCCGCATTACCGCACTGGGACGAGGTGAGGATGAGCCTGTAGCCTCCAACGAGACCGAAGCCGGACGCCAGCAGAACCGGCGCGTTGAAGTTGCCATCTATGCCAGCGAGGAATATCGCCAACAGGTACAGCGTGAACAACAGTAACAATTTGCACCTGCTGGAAGCATGCGCTGTTGTTCGGCGTTCTATATGAAACATCAAAAGATCCATCGTCCTATGAACGTTCGGTTGACGCCGAAAAACTCCGCGATCGTATTTTTCCCACGAACTCTTCTATCCATGGCTACTTCCGTTTCTTTTTCATACCGTAGTGCGCTGCGCAGCCTGTCGGTTGCCAGCCTTGCGTTCCTCATGATGGCCGCATTTACGGCCCTTCCGTCGCTTGCGCAGAGCGAAGGCGGCGACAACGCAATGCAGCAGTTGGAGCAGTCATACCGACAGGGCATGCAGGCCGGCCAGCAAGGGAACCACGAGGTGGCTTACAACAACCTGTCTGAAGCTATCCAACTGGCGGAGCAGGAAGAGCAAGAAAATGCCCGTCGCCAGATTCAGGATAACCTGACGCGCATGGCGAAGAATTGGGGCAACAATGCGCTCGAAAATGAAAACTATGAGGACGCGCTCATGCACTTTGAGACCGGCGTCGAGTATGCCCCCGATGATGCTTACTTCTACTATGGCATGGGCGTGGCGCAGCTGCGTCTTGAGAATGAGGAGGAGGCCATGCAGCATATGCAAGACGCCATCCGCACTGGCGAGGAAACCGGCGACCAGCGCACAGTGAGTCTTGCCACTGATCGGGTTCGTGATGAGTACGTGGCTCGTGCATCCGCCTCGCTCAGCAAAGACAACGTCACGTCGAGCGATATCGAAGCGGCGCTCGAAGCGCTCGACACGCTCGAAGAGTACGTAGACCCAAGCGATCGCTCCTACTTCTACCGCGCCGTAGCCCTGTTCGAAAGTAGCGACTACCAAGGCGCAATCGAAAATGCCCGCCAGGGGCTCGATTTGCACAGCGGCAGCCGGTCGGATGCGGCACGGTACCACTTTGTGATTGCGGAGTCGCAGTTTCAGAGCGGTGATACGGAAGCGGCCTGCATGACCTTCGAAGATGCCGCGTATGGCGACTACCGAGCCCGTGCGCAGCACTATCTCGAAAACGAGTGCGAATAACCGTACGGGCATTACGGACTGTGCTGCTCGCACGCGCCGTTCGTGCGTAGCGCACCTGCCCAACAATAAGAGACATACCAAAAAGCCGCCCGGTGGAGACAACTCCTGCCGGGCGGCTTTTGATGTTGTACTGTGAGAGTTGGGGCTACTGGAGTTACTCCTCGCGCTCGTAGACGGGCGTGCCGCCCAGATAGGTGGCAACGACCTCTGCGTTCAGCATCTCCGTTGCCGGCATCTGCATAATGTCGTCAGACAGAATAACGAAGTCTGCATAGTAGCCAGGAGCCAGCTGGCCGCGGTTGTTTTCCTGGAAGGCCGCGTACGCTGCACCATGCGTAAAGCCGCGCAACGCCTGAAAGCGCGCCATGCGTTCCAGCGGCTGCCATCCGCCTGCCGGTTCGTTGTCGGCATCCTGGCGCGTTACGGCGGCGTGGAACCCCTGAATTGGGTCGACCGGCTCAACGGGAAAGTCGGAGCCGAAGGCCAACGGCACGCCGCGCTCCTTGAGCGACTGCCAGGCGTAGGCGCCCTGCACGCGGTCCTCGCCCAGGCGATCTGCGGCCCAGCCCTTGTCGCTGGTGGCGTGCTTCGGTTGCATCGACGCAATGATGTCGAGCTCGGACAGGCGGTTCATGTCCGACCATGTTAGGACCTGCGCGTGCTCAATGCGGTGGCGCCCCGGCCCCGTGCCCTGTTCGGACTGTGCATTGGCGTAGGCGTCAAGCACTTCGTGGTTACCACGGTCGCCAATGGCGTGCGTATTGACCTGGTATCCGCAGGCCAGCGCCGCCTCTACATCCTCCTGTAGCCCCTCGGGGGAGCGCATGAGCAGGCCCCGGTTGCCGGGATCGTCGTGGTAATCCTCAAGCAGCGCGGCGCCCCGGCTTCCAAGTGCGCCATCCATGTAGAACTTCACGCTGCGCACGCTCAGGCGGCCTTTGTAGTCGTGCATCAAGCCATTTTCGCAGAAGTAGTCGAACGTATCGCCGCGTCCGCCCACCATGGCATACAGGCGCAGCGGAAAGCGGTCGGTGTCGATGAACCGCTGGAACCGCTCGATGTCGGCGCGGCTCGCTCCAGCGTCGTGCACGCCCGTCAGGCCCAGGCGAGCGGTGGTGGCAAGCGCTTCTTCGAGCGCGCCATCGAGCTGAGCATTGGTGGGTTCGGGGATATCGGAGCTTACAATCTCCATGGCGGCATCAATCAGGATGCCGGTGGGTTGGCCGCCTTCATCGCGGCGGATCGTGCCGCCTTCGGGGTCCTCCATCTCGGCAATCGTATCCATCCCCACAGCGTTGAGCGCTGCGGTGTTGACCCATGCCGCGTGCCCGTCAACGCGGACCAGGTAGACGGGCCGATCGGGAAACGCTTCGTCCAGGTCCTGGCGGGTGGGAAAGTCGCCCTCACCCGGCCACTCGTTCTGGTCCCAGCCCCGGCCTTCGAGCCAGGCATTGTCGGGCAGGTCCTCGGCAAATGCCTCCAGCCGCTCCACCACGTCGCCGACCGATTCGGCGCCCACCAGATCGGCCTGCACGAAGGTTTCCGCCAGCCCCATGAGGTGGCCGTGCGCGTCAATCAGACCCGGCACAATGGCGCGGCCTTCAGCATCCAACGTAGCTGCTTCGGGGTAGGCGTTGCGGACCTGGTCGGTGGTGCCCACCATGAGAATGCGTTCGCCCTGAATGGCCATCGCTTCGGCGGTGGGCTGTGCTGATGTCATCGTGTAGATAGTCGCGTTGTGTACGACCAAGTCGGCTTGCGCCGCCGCCACACGCGGCCCTGCCAGCAGACCCAGCAGAAAAACAGCACTGAACGCGGCATAGAGGGATGTTATCAAACGAGTCATAAAGTACGGTGGGAGGTGATCAGGGAAAGCGCTTTTTTGCAAGATAGGTGTTGCTACAGGCAGATGCGAACTCGGCGGCAGAGCAAGTCCGCAAGCCGCCGAGTACCGCAGCACAAATGCCATATTCTTCAACATTCTGGCACCGCTTCACTGCCTGCAGAATGAACCCGGCATTTGTCGGTTCGTTTGCATCGGTGTCGATTCCTACTACCTCTTCTCCCGGCCACTGCCACGTATCCCCATGCCTATTGACCTCCGTTCGACCGATGTTTTCGCCCACCGCCACATTGGGCCGGCGGCGCACGACCGCGCAGCGCTGCTCGATGCCATCGGCGCCGACTCGCTCGATGCGCTGATCGACGAAGCCATTCCGGCGGCAATCCGCAGCGACCGTCCGCTCGACCTGCCCGAGGCCGTCACCGAGCGCGACCTGCTTGCACAGGCGAACGCCTACGCATCCGACAACGACGTGCACCGCTCGTTCATTGGGTTGGGCTACCACGAAACCGTGACGCCGCCGGTCATCCAGCGCGACATTCTGGAGAATCCGTCGTGGTACACGCAGTACACGCCGTATCAGGCCGAGATTTCGCAGGGCCGCCTGCAGGCGCTGCTGAACTTCCAGACGATGACGATCGACCTGACGGGGATGGAGATCGCCAATGCCTCGCTCCTGGATGAGGCCACCGCTGCCGCCGAGGCTATGATGATGCTGAACCGCGTTACACGTCGCCAAGACGCCAACCGGTTCTTTGTGGCTGCCGACTGCCACCCGCAGACCATTGAGGTGGTGGAGGCCCGCGCTGAGCCGCTGGGTATTGAGGTCGTTGTAGGGGATGCCGAGGCGTTTAACTTCTCCGACGATTTCTTTGGCGGACTCGTACAGTACCCCACTACCGACGGCGCCATTCGCGATTACGAGGCGTTCTGCGATGATGCGCATGCCCACGACGCCTACGTGGCCGTGGCTGCCGATCTGATGAGCCTCTCGCTACTCGAAGCGCCAGGCTCCTGGGGCGCCGATGTGGTGCTCGGCAGCACGCAGCGCTTTGGCGTGCCCATGGGCTACGGAGGGCCGCACGCGGCCTACTTCGCCACCAAAGAAACCCACAAGCGCCAGATGCCGGGCCGCATGATCGGCGTTTCGAAGGATGCGGAGGGCAACCTCGCGTTGCGCATGGCGCTGCAGACGCGCGAGCAGCACATCCGCCGAGGACGCGCCACCTCAAACATCTGCACCGCCCAGGTACTGCTTGCCGTCATGGCCAGTATGTACGCGGTCTACCACGGGCCCGACGGAATCACCCAGATCGCCACGCGCATCCACGACGCTACCAAGACGCTGGCCGACGGGCTGCGCCGCCTGGGGCACTCGCTGCAGCATACGGCGTTCTTCGACACGCTCCGCATCGACCCCGACGGGCTCTCTGCTGAGGAGATTCGCCGCACCGCGCAGGGCGAGGCAATCAACCTGCGCTACTACGACGACGGCTCGGTCGGCGTCGCGCTCGACGAAGCCATCACGACCGACGAACTCAACGCGCTGCTTCGCATCTTCGGGGCCCAGAACGGACGCTCGCTCGATGCCAAAACGCTGGCTGCTGAGCTCGATAGCGGATACAACGGGCCGCTCTCCCGCACTACGGACTTCCTCACGCACCCGGTCTTCAACAGCTATCATTCAGAGTCGGAGCTGACGCGCTACATTCACCGGCTCTCGTCCAAAGACCTGTCGCTCACCACGAGCATGATTCCGCTCGGGTCGTGCACCATGAAGCTGAACCCAACGGCGTCGCTCATGCCGATTTCCGATGCGCGCTTTGGCCAAATGCATCCCTTTGCGCCCGCCGAGCAGGCCGAAGGCTACCACAGGGTGATCGACGAACTGTCGACGTGGCTGGCTGAGATTACCGGATTCGACGATGTGTCGCTGCAGCCCAATTCGGGCGCATCGGGCGAGTACACGGGCCTCTTGCTCATCCGGGCGTACCACGAGCATCGCGGCGAAGGCCACCGCGACGTCTGCCTGATCCCAGAGTCGGCCCACGGCACCAATCCCGCGAGTGCCTCGATGGCGGGCATGAAGGTGGTTACGGTGGACTGTGCCGAAAATGGCGACATTGACCTGGAGGACCTGACGGCCAAGGCCGAGAAGTACAGCGACAACCTGTCTGCGCTGATGGTTACGTATCCATCTACGCACGGCGTCTTTGAGACGCACATCCGCGAGGTGTGCGATGTCGTGCATGAGCACGGCGGGCAGGTGTACATGGATGGCGCCAACATGAACGCGATGGTGGGCGTGTGCCGGCCCGGCGAAATCGGGATGGACGTGTGCCACCTGAATCTGCACAAGACGTTCAGCATCCCGCACGGCGGCGGCGGACCCGGCGTGGGCCCCGTCTGCGTGGCTGAGCATCTGGCGCCATTCCTACCGGGCCATCCGCTTGCGGACGTCGGCGGCGAGCATGCGATTTCGCCTGTTTCTGCGGCGCCATACGGCAGCGCGCTCATCCTGCTGATCTCGTGGGGCTACATCAAGATGTTGGGCGCGGAGGGACTCACTGCATCCACCAAGCACGCTATTCTGAACGCGAACTACGTGGCGCGGCGCCTGAGTGCACACTACGACATTGTGTACACCGGCGCGAATAACCGTGTGGCGCACGAGTTCATCCTCGATCTGCGCACCTTCCGTAAGGAGCTGGACATCAGTGAGCAAGACGTGGCCAAGCGGCTGATGGATTATGGCTTCCACGCCCCCACGATGAGTTGGCCGGTGGTGGGCACCCTCATGATTGAGCCCACCGAGAGCGAAGCGAAAGACGAGCTCGACCGCTTCTGTGAGGCGATGATTGCCATCCGCTCCGAGATTCAGTCCGTCGAGTTGGGTATGGCGGATGCAGAGCACAACGTTCTTACCGAAGCGCCCCACACCGCCGCAAGCGTAGCGGCGAACGAGTGGACGCAGCCGTACACGCGCGAGCAGGCAGCCTTTCCGGTGGAGCGCCTCCGCACCGACAAGTTCTGGCCCACAGTGCGCCGCGTTGACGATGCCTACGGCGATCGCAACCTCATCTGCGCCTGCCCACCGATGGAGGCGTACAAAGAGGGTGTGGAGCGCGTGGCGTAGGTCCGCGATGTCCCATTGTCGGCCCCGCAACAAACGGGGGCCAGCTCAGCGTTACGTGATGGGGGACGGTCTCCGGCAGAACTGACGGGAGCGAACGGGGGACCGTTCGCTCCAGGAAAGGTTGTGATTAGGAGAAGTGTCATTTAGCGTCTATCCACCACCAACAAACGTAGGGACACGGCGCGCCGTGTCCCTACTGTCGTTTGGGGAAAGAATTGAACGCGATCTACCTTCACCCTTCGGGCTCCCGCTCGGGGCTCGCAGATTCGGAACCGGAGGGTTCATCATCGCCCGAAAGCGCCCCCGGCGCGCCGTCGCCCTGGGCTTCGGTGATCGCTTCGACCTTGAAGTCGTCGAGCGCCAGCCCGTCGATGATGCGGTCGTAGCGCGTCAGGTCGGTCGGCAGCAAGATCTGGTTTTCTTTGCGTCCGAGGTGGGCCAGCGCGTGCAGATATTGCTCGGCCAGTTGCAACTTCACGGCCTCCTCGCCCCCCGGTGTGTTCACCGCACGTGCTACCTGCTCGATGGCCTCGGCGGTGGCATCGGCAATCGCCTTAATCTCTTCGGCGCGGCCCTCGGCCTCGTTGATGCGCTTCTCGCGCTCGCCTTCCGACTCGTTGATGAGCTCCTGCTTTTCGCCTTCGGCGTCGTTGATGCTCGACTCTTCGCGACCTTCGGAGCGCGCGACCGTGGCGCGGCGTTCGCGCTCGGCAGTCATCTGACGCTCCATAGCCTTCTGCACCGTACGGGGCGTGTCGATGTTTTTGATCTCATAGCGGTGCACTTTCATGCCCCAGGTCTGCTCCACCTCACTGAGCACATCGACGACCTTGGAGCTGATCAGCGCACGTTCTTGAAACGTCGTATCCAGTTCCATCCGCCCAATGACCGAGCGCGTGGTGGTCTGCGCAAGCTGAATGGCGGCCTGTCGGTAGTCGGTGACGCCGTAGCTGGCGTTTACCGGGTCCATCACGCTCAGGTAGATCACGCCATCCACGCGCACGCGCACGTTATCTTTGGTGAAGCAGTCTTGCGGCTCCACCGGAATGGCCTGCTCGCGGAGGTCTTGCTTGTAGCGCACCCGGTCGATGAACGGCACGAGCGCGTGGAATCCGGCTTCAATCGTCTTGTGGTAGTTGCCCAGGCGCTCTACAATGTAGGCTTCTTGCTGCGGCACCAGCCGGATGGCTTTCAGGAACTGGAACAGCACGTACACAGCCAGCAGCGCCAGGATGGTGCCGCTTATCATTTCGATAGAGTTGTACATAGCACGGTAGGGTGAAAAGCTCAAAGGTAGTGGGCAGGAGGCGCCAACCCGTTACGACGGATTCGTTTGATTGCTAATTTGCGCAGCGCCCTCAAAGAAAGTCTTCAGATTGGCCGCCTCAACCGGAAGCACCGACACGTTCGCATTCTCCACGATACCCTCAAACTCGTCGATGTACTGCTCGGTGAGGCGCATCTTCACGGCAAGCGAGCCGCCAGGCTGTGCAATGGCGTCGGCAATACGCTCGATGCCGTACGCTGTCGCTTCGGCCAGCAGCTCCATCTCGCGCGCCTGGCCGTCGGCCTCGTTGATGCGCTTCTCGCGCTCGCCCTCCGACAGCAGGATGGCGCCCTGCCGCTTCCCGGCCGATACGTTGATGCGAGCATCGCGCTCGCCGGTCGACTCGGTGATTTCGGCGCGCTTCTCGCGCTCGGCCTCCATCTGCTTCTCCATCGTCAGCACAATGTCTTCCGACGGCTGGATGTCTTTGATCTCGTAGCGCATCACCTTCACGCCCCAGGGATCCGACGCCTTATCGAGCTCCTCGACGATCGCTTCGTTCATCTTATCGCGCTCGCTGAAGGTGTCATCGAGCGTAATCTTGCCCACCTCGCTCCGCATCGTCGTCTGCGCCAGGTTAATGGAGGCGAGCTTGTAGTCGTTGATACCATAGCTGGCTTTGTACGCATCCATCACCTTCACGTAGATGATGCCGTCTACCTCCACTTCGATGTTATCACTTGTGATGCACTTCTGATGCGGCACATCGATGACCTGCTCGCGGATCTCCTGGCGGTACGCGACGCGATCTACAAACGGAATAAGGAAGTGAAGCCCCGGTTTGAGCGTCTCACGGTACTTGCCGAAGCGCTCCAAGATCACCTCTTCGCGCATCTCCACCACAATAAACATCTTGTAGAGGATGAAGAGCGCAAGCCCAATCAGAACAAGGATAATGGTCCACATAGCAGCAACAGGAAGTCAGGAAAGTAAAAGCGGAGGCCTCGTACGTCCTCACCTATCAGGTGCGTATAGCAGACGTCGAGGCGGACAATGCGATGCAGCGGGAGGATGCAAGCGGAGGCATGGAGACGTCATGACGTGCGAGAGGCGCTGGAGGAACGCGTCGACCCGCTGTCTTCGCCCGATGAATCTGCCTCGGAGCTGGAGCGCTCGGTGTTGATCGCATCAGAGAACTCCTCGTCGAGTGCGGCATGGTCAACGGGTTCTACGATCCAGGTCAGGTTGTCGCGATAGAGGATGCGCGCCTCAGCCCCCTTGGGCAGGCGGCCCTCGGTGGTGCGAGCATCCCAGGTAGCGCCCCGAAAGCGAATGCGGCCTGCGCTTTCGTCATCGACGGGTTCGACCACGGTGACCGTTTGGCCCATGGCCTCGGCATCCTCGTCCGTCATGGCAAACGAAAAGTCGCCGCCCAGGTAGCGCACGGCCAAGGGGCGCAGTGCAATGGTGAGGCCGGTAGAGACAAACATCCACAGAATCACAGACGCTACCGGATCCGACACGAGTCCGAGTAGGCGTAGCCCACCTGTGAGGAGCCCGCCCACGCCCAGAAAGAAGGCGACGCCGCCGGGCAGTACGGTTTCGAGGATCATCAGCAGTACGCCGCCGAGCAGGAAGATCCACGTGAGTAGTTCAGCATCCATCGCAGTATCCAGCACTTGCATTCGGCATGATAGAGGAATCTACACAGCTGTACGCCTAAGTCGTATGGTCGTGCCTTCATGCTCGTAAATAAGCGTACGCCAACACAATTCCTGCTTTCCCCACGAAATCTGCACACGCATGTAAGATATGTGTTGGGGTGGAGAACGTCCACTCCGATTCAGCAGAGCGATTTCGACGGAGACGGCTGAATGAAGGTGCTACGCGGAAGGCGTGGGCGTGGCCAGTTCAAGATGGGTGTCGGTACGCGCAAGCAGATCGTCGGTGAGATGGCTGGCCACAATGGCGAGGCCGCCGTCGTCGCGAAAGGTGGTGAGGGCATCGAGCGTGGCGGTGCGGGCATGAGCATCCAGGCTGCGCAGCGGCTCGTCCATCAGCAGCACATCGGGGGCCGCCACAAAAGCCGCGGCGATCTGCGTTTTCTTGACCATGCCGCTGGAGTAGGTGGCGATGCGTTGTTCGCGGCGCTCGTCGAGGGCTACGCGGTTGAGCCACCGGCGTACGGTGGCTGCGCCGGTGTCGTCGGTCCACGCGCCCCGCGATCGCATCACCCACTGAAGCAGTTCTACCGCCGTAAGCTGTTCGGGCAGCACGGCCTCGGCATGCACAATACCTACGTGGCGCAGGTAGCGGTGCGGCGCGTCGTGGATAACCTGTGTACCGTAGCGGATGGTGCCTTCTGACGGCGTGGCCAAGACCGAGAGCAGCCGCATAAGCGTGGTCTTGCCGGATCCGTTGGGCCCAGTGAGCACGGTAAGCGTGCCAGGCGCAAAGCGGTGCGAGAAGTCGCGCAGGACCGGCGCCTGGCGTCCGTATCGTTTGGTGACAGCGTCGGCAGTGAGCGCATCGGCCATGGCAGGCAAAGAGGATGAGGGAGACAGGGACAACGAATACGAATAGCAGAATGCGCGCTTGTTATGCCAGCTGGCGGCGGTGGGCCCATTCGACGCGCGCAGTAGCCCACAGCGCCGTGCCTACCGCTACCGCAGCATAGATCGCAGTCCATACCAGCATATCGGTGGTGGTGTACGAACCGCTGGCCCAGGCCACCAGGCCCAGGCTTCCCGCAAACGGCCCGAGCCAGCGGGCAGCCACAAACCAGCGGGTGATGATCCAGTCGAGCGGACGCTGAAGCGACAGGTGCAGCGCCGCCGGGGCCAACTCAGGACGCGTAAGCAGCAGCACGGTGCCGTTCTGTACGAGCACAAACAGCGCCAGGTAGCCGCTTACTACAACGGGGGCCACGCCCTGATAGACGAGCGCCCAGAACAGGACGTGCCCCAGCGCCACAAATCGTCCCAGCGGCAGCCGCCGGTCGAGCTGACGCAGTGCGGCCCACGTGGCCGGGCGCCACCGCGACGGCACCCAGTACAGGCTGTCGTACGGAATCGGGTCGCGGTCAGAGACACCCATGCTGCCGCCCAGCACTTCCTGAAAGAAGGCATGCGTGCGGTAATAAAAGCGGTCGAATGCGGCGGCGAGCGGACGCAGGCGCCATACGGCCCATCCGAGCACGCCCAGTCCGCCAGCAACGCTTACGCCCGGCAGGCCCGCTGCGCGCAGCAGGCCCTCGCCCAACACGCCCGCTGCGCCCAAGAGAAAGCACCGGCTGGTGCTGAAGAGATACGGCACCAGTCCGCGGGGCACGCTAAAGCCTGCACCGCTGGTTTCACGCATGCGGGCGTACCACTGCCCCGCCGTGCCGCTGCTCCAGGCTTGCGACACCGGCCCCAGCGCCACCGTATCCGCAAACCCGTACAGTGCCACGCCGAGCACCACCAGCACGCCATTGATCTGTGGAGCGGGGGCTCCGCCCGAGAGCACGGCCAGCAGCACAGCAGGTACAACAAGCACCCCAGCCGTAGCTGTCCAGCGCGTCAACTGATAGCGCAGCAGCGCCTTGGGTGGAGGATTCAGCAGTTGCATGCCCGGGGCCATGCGGTCCGGAAAGAGCATGTTCGACGCCGCCACCGACACCACCGCTGCACTCACGAGCCCCCAGTATCGCATCAGGGAGGCATGGCTTTCTGGAGGCGCAGAGAACACCGCTTGCGCCACAATGATACATACCACCGTGACCAAGAGTCCATACGCGCCCAGCACCAGCGGAGAACGAGCACGGAGTTGGGCGTACAACGACACGAGCAGTCAGAGCATCTGGATCAGCAATGGCGGGGACGCTCATGCACGCAGGGTCACGAGGGCACGTTCCCGGCTGCGGCCGTTCCATAATAGCTCTTCGCGTTGCCGTCTTCTTGGTGCCTCTGGCACGCCGCGTATCGTCCATCTATAGCGTGTTGTCTTCATGCCCAACGCCACGGCTAAAGCTCTTGAGCAGCGCCTCTTGCGCGCCTTTCCCCCGAATCAACCCTATGTGCCCGACGATTGGCGCACCGCTGCGGTGCCGAGTGTGGTGCAGTCGTTCTTGCAACACCGGCTGCTGGAGCAGCTTGACGAAGTGATTCATAGCATGCGCCAGGAAGAGATGGCCTGGGTCAATGACAGCGATCCCGAGTTGGAGTCGGCGCGCGCGGCGTTTGAGGAGGCGCTCCGGGCCAACGGGCAGATCCCCGAATCCGACTGGCCACGCATGGTGCGGCAGGCCGCCCATGTGGGCATCTCGTACCTGGTCCGTCCTGTGCCCACGGCCACTGCCTATCTGTTTGAGGGCCGCGACACCACGCTCTCGGTCGCGTACATTGCGTACCGGATGCAGGCACTGGCGCCGTACGAGTATCTGCGCAAGGGACTGGACGCGTTTGCGCGGCACCGCGAGGTGCAACGGCTGGATGCGAACACCTTTCGCGAGACCCTCCTGAAAGTCGACCGCATCCTCACGCGCGACTACTCGGTCGACCGCTGGTTGGATACGTTGCAGCCCCTCTTCGACGCGGCTGAGGCTGCCTATGGCGACCCGGGCTGCCCGGTGCGCGTGCTGCACCCGTTCTTTGCACACAAAGAGCAGACCGTTTACGCCGACCGGCTGCGTGCGCTCGATGACAACCGCTCACTCACACAGAATGAGCTGCGGTCGGTGCTTGCAGATATGGGGGGCGCCGCTTCGCCCCCCCAGTCCGTAGCGCGTTCTACGGCATCCTCTACTCCGCCAGAAGATACGCTAAACGCACAGGCAGACAACGCGCCCCCACCGGCCGAGCCTACCTCGAACGAAACGCCCCGCACGCCGTCGTCTTTCGAGCCGGACTCGGCCACATCGTCTGACACGGAAGACGCTGCGGACGCCGCCGCCTCCGACACCGCGTCGCTGTGGGGCCGCCCCGCTGAGCGGAATGCGGATGCATCGGAGGATGCAGGTGACGCCTCGGCCTCGCAGAGCAACGCAGGAACAGAGCGCGATGCTGCGCGCAGCAACGACCCGCACGAGCCCACCTGGGACGTCCCCAGCGGCCCGCGTCCGGTCTCTTCAAACGAATCGGCGCCAGCGTCCGAAGACGCCCCGTCCAACGGGCCCACGCCCCGATGGAAGCAGTTTCATCAGTCCTCAGAACGCGCTTCATCTCAAGCCACCTCGACATCAAACGAGTCGGCGGCGGGGGGGACGGCGCGCTGGAAGCAGTTTGGGCAGCGTAGCACCGCCCAAGACACTTCGGGCGACAATGCGTCGGCGTCTCCTACCCCCGACCAGCTTGAGGCGCTGGAGTCCGACGCGCTCGGCGATCTTGATGCCGGACAGCGGCGCCTCTTTGTCGATCAGCTCTTCGATGGCTCAACCGCGCGCTATGCGAAGATCTTAAGCGCGCTGGGCGATGCCACGTCGTGGCGCGAGGCGTCGCAGATCATTGCGCAAGATGTATTTCGGCGTAACAAGATCAATATCTACAGCGATGCCGCTGTCAACTTCACCAACGCGGTAGAGCGGTGCTATCGATAACGCCACGAAAACCAGTATAAGCCCAGGCATCCCGTGAATAACGTGTGAGCGATGCCGTAGACGTCCGTTTAAGTGGATGAATGCCTTCGTGGCATTTGGCATCTTCGTTTCATTCCGTATCTTATGCGGACGTATTCTCTGCGGATAACCCCACCTGTGTATGTCGTTTTCTGTTGCGTTGCTACGCGGCGCGTTTGGTCTGGCCGTGTTTGTTGGCATTGCGTATATATTTTCTACTAACCGAAAGGCGATCGACTGGAAGCTGGTGGGGTCGGGCATTGCCTTGCAGTTGGTGTTTGCCCTTCTCGTCTTAAAAACCGGACCTGGCGAGGTCGTCTTCGATACGCTGGCCAGCCTGTTTAACACGGTGCTGTCGTTCACCTACGAGGGGTCCACATTTATCTTTGGGGATGCGTTGGGGAGTCCGGCTGAAGGGCCATTTGCCTTCCATGTGCTGCCCACCATCGTTTTCTTCGCCTCGCTGATGGCCGTGCTGTACTACTTACGTCTGGTGCAGCCGGTGGTACGCGGTGCGGGCTGGATTATGCAGAAGACCCTCGGCATCTCGGGAGCGGAGTCGCTGGCTACCGCCTCGAACGTGTTTATTGGGCAGACCGAAGCGCCCTTGGCAATTAAGCCGTATATCAAAGGCATGACGAAAAGCGAGCTGTTCGTGCTCATGTCGGGCGGTATGGCTACGATCGCGGGGGGCGTACTGGCCGCGTATATCGGATTCTTAGGGGGCGAGTCGGAGGCTGAGCGCGTCCTGTTTGCGAAGCATCTCTTGTCGGCCTCGGTGATGAGCGCCCCCGCCGCTATCGTCGTGGCTAAAATCTTAATCCCCGAAACCGAGACGCCTGAAACAGCCGGCGCTGGCGACATCAACTATGAGCAGCCCAGCGATAACATTCTGGATGCTGCCGCCGATGGGGCCTCCGAGGGACTCAAGCTGGCGCTGAACGTAGGCGCCATGCTGCTGGCGTTCATTGCGCTGATTGGCGTCATCAATGCCGGACTCGGGTGGCTCGGCGGGCCTACGGTGGGGGGCACGCAGCTTTACGACATCAACACGCTGGTGGCCGAATGGTCCAATCAGCGGTTTGAAGCGCTCTCGCTCCAGTCGATCTTCGGGTTTGTATTTGCCCCGCTGGCCTGGGCGATGGGCGTGGAAACAGCCGACATTCTCAGCTTCGGGACCCTCATGGGCGAAAAAGTGGCTGTTAACGAGTTCATCGCGTTTGCCTCGCTGAGCGAACTGCGCGGTGTGATGAGCGAGCGCTCCATCATCATTGGCACGTATGCGTTGTGTGGATTCGCCAACTTCTCCTCCATTGCCATTCAGCTGGGCGGCATTGGCGGCATCGCGCCCGAACGCCGGGGCGAAATCGCCGCACTGGGGCTGCGCGCAGTCCTCGGCGGTGCCCTTGCTTCCTGGATGACCGCGACCATTGCCGGCGTTCTCGTGGCGTAAGCCGTTCTTCTGATGCAATCGTATCCGCGACCACGTAGCCGTAGGGATACAAGCGCGCCGGTGCCTACCCAATGGAAACAAAAGACGCCCTCTCACCCACGTACCACCTGCCAGCCCAGCCGCACCCACCGCACGGGAAGCAGCAGTGCATCAGGCAACGTCGGTGCTACCGCGCGGTCGTTCTCGTTCACCTGCACCAGCGGACCGAGTAGGTCGCGTGCAATGAGCGCTGCTCGGTCGCGCCAGTGGGGCAACAGAAGCGTATGCAGAAGCAGTCCCCACGCCTTTTCGCGATGCCAGCGCCGCTTCGAGGGGCCATCGGGATGGGGCGCGCTGCGCAGAAACGCCAGGGGTAAGAGCCTCCGCTCCCACCCCTGGCGCGGCCACGGCGCCACAGCGCCCGTACCGTTGGGCCAGAGCGCGTCTTGCGGAGCGCCGAGCAAGGTTGTCCACACGTAGTGCAGCGGCCCCTGTACATCCACCCGCCCCAGTGCCTGGATACGCGTTCGGAGCGTTCGTCCCGAGAGAGCCGGCAGCGACTGGATGCGGCGGTAGAGGTCTTCGAGCATCGAAAAGCGCAGCGAAAGCCCACGCGTATGCTGCGCCATGTGGCGGATGGCGTGCAGCGCCAGGTACGCCACCTCGTCGGCAGGGTCCATTTCGCGGATCGGTGCGCCGCGTAGGGTTGCCAGATGCGAGCGGCGCCATACGTTGGCGGTGCGCTGTGCTGGATTGTGCAGGCGCAGCCCTTCGGTTGCGGGCGCGGTATGCCAGTGCATCTCGATCCAGCTTGGCATTGGACCGTCTTGCTTCACGAGCGGCGGCCCGTGGTGAATCGGCACGGTCTCGCGCCACGTTTCGACCGGACGGTCGGGGTCGGTGGACGCATAGCCAAGTTTGCGCAGCACGGCGACGGCGTCGGTAAGCTGCTCGGGGCGGATGAGCAGGTCATGATCGCCGTCTTTGCGTTTTCCGGGACCGCCGTACGCCCGCACATCCAGGTGCACGCCTTTCAGCGGAATCACGTCGATGTTGTGGCGGTCCAGCGCGTGCAGGATGTCGGCGAGTGCCTCGGCCTGTAGGAGTCCGGCAGCCGCCACGGTCTGTGCATGCGGGGCAAGCGCATTTCGCAGGGGAGCGGCATCTGGGTGGTCTACAGCCGCAAGCGCGCGATACACCGAAGGGATCACGTTGTGATGCTGGGCCCACGCCATCAGGTGACGGGGTTCGCACGCAGGGCCATGTCTGTTGAGCGTGGCCGTCCATGTCTCCTTTGCATCGACCTGGAGAGCGTGGCGGAGCGCGGCGCATCCCACCTGAACGGCGGTTTCGGAGACAGCATCGGGAGCAGCCATCACGAAGTGGTCGGGTAGCGGTAGAGCAGGCGGTGGGTGGTGCGCGGACTGACGGGTTCGGCCAGCGCCGTGCCGCCCACCTCGACCCAGGCGTGGGCCAGGTGCTCATGCGGACGGTTGCGTTGGGCACCGATGCAGAAATGCACGGGTGCGTGTTCGGTGCGCTGCACCAGCCCGAATAGAAGGAGTGCGCGTGGCAGGCAGCGGCCGGAGTGCCCGCGTGTGGTAAGCCGGTAGGCTATCGTCAGGCATGCCCCCAATGCAAGCGGCGGGCCAAATCCGCGCCATGTTGTATGGAGCACAGTTGGGGGCAGACGCTTCAGTGCGTCGGGGAGCGTGCGCGGCGTGGCGGCTTGCTGCACGCGGCGGAGGTGCAGTGCCACGATAGCGTAGAGCCAGAGCGCGTGGGGCAGGACCTGTACGCAGGCCAGGGCCCGGTGCCACCGTGGACGCGCAGCGTACTCCTGGATGTGCGTCGCTATGGTTGGAGGTTCGTCGGCAATCATGATGCAGGCACAATGAGTTGAGCCGCGCGCATGGATTGCAAAAACGTGTTGGTGTGCGTCCGGGCGGTCGCCGGCGTGAGCACGGAATCGCCGGCGGCGTCGGCATTGGCATGAGTACAGAGCGCCTCGGCGAGCTCGGAGGCGGTGGCCTGGTCGTGCTCCTGCAGGTAGGCCCAGAGCACGTATCCCGTCTCGTTGAGTTCGTAGTACGTCTGGCTCTTGAGGTCGAGCACGACCGCGGAGTCGGCATCGAGGGCCGTAGCGGTGGCATGCACGGCGCAGCGTACGGGCACATCGTTGGCGAAAGCAGAAGGCGCAGGCATGATGACGGAAGGCAGATGTAGAACGCTATGCGAAGGCTGTTGTAGTTTGCAGGAGTGCCGCCAGGTGCCCTGGGTTGTGGTAGAGGTCGCGCCCGGCGTGCAGGCGGTAGGCGGTGCACTGGCGGAGCAACGCTGCAGTACGCTCCAATTGATCGTGCTGTACGTCAGCAGGCAGCATTGTTGCCGGAACCATCTGCGAAAGCAAATCAGGTAGCGCCTCCGCCCGCGATACGGGTACTAATCGGCTCCGAGGGTGGCTGGTGATTGTTGGCAGCAATATGCGCGTAGGACTGCTACTTGCGGTTCTCAGTTCTGCTGTGGAAGAACGTTTCGACATTGCAGCGGCTGTTAGCGTGTGCTTCTCAACTGCTGCATGTATAGCAAATACACCCGATGAGCCAGCATGGTCTTTACACAAGCCGAGGCGCTCCCACGCATCGTTACATACCCGCATATCTCGCATCATGCTGTACACGGCGACACCGCCGGATCGGGTATTTTTGCTTTTACGAGCTTGCTCTTGCGCTATAAGAAGCAGGTCATCACTAACGCACCGGGCGCCCTGCATGAGCATACCCAGTGTAAGGGTCGACTTTCCTGCCCCGGAAGCTCCAACAAGTAGTACACCCTCGTCAGGTGCGCCAGCAGGCACGACACACGCAGCGTGCAGCGGTATCCAACCCGTATGTGGAAGAAGCAATGTGATGATATCGCGGATTGCGTATGCAAGCGATGCCTGTATCTCTTGATCAGTATGGTCCATGTAGAGCGTAGCCCGAACTGAGTCCCGCTCTAAGGCAACACAGTACGCCGCACGTTCAACCCACCAATGCTGTGATGTCTTCCAGACGGTACCTTGCTGGTCACGCTCCACCTGCGTTGCTGACCGGGGAATCCCCACAAGCTGTGACGACACGTCGATGAGGCCGTCCGGAACCTGGTCCTGGTTTGGCTTGCAATACTTCCAGGCCAGAGCATCGACCGCAGACATTAATGTATGCGCTTTGCTTTGCGACGGCTCTTCAACACGGATTTTTAACACAGGACCGGCCTCGATGGCAGCCGGGGTTACCTTCATTGCTTACAATTGGCAATATGAAACAGAAGATCGATGCGATGCATCCCTTGGCCAGAGCATCTGTTTGCCAAAAATTTCAGCAAAGTTTCGCTACTATGTCGGTGTTTGGCCAGGCTTCCCCCCCGCCGACTGCGGCATACCTGTAGACGCTGGCAGGGTGCCGAGTGGACGTACCTGTGGCGGCGTGTAGCCTGCAGGGACGTCCTGGTCAGATTCCGGGTCGTGCTGCCGGGACGAACCCGCTCCTTTGGAACGGGGAGACCGAGATGTATCGCGCGTCGCGGACATACATTTATGGCTGTTTTGTTGGAGTGAGATGCGTAGGGTGTGCGCCTTGTATTATCGGACAACCACAACACGAGTCGTTTGGATTGACGATTTGCTGCGCACCCGAACGAAGTACGTGCCACTGGCAAGCGACGATGCATCAATCGTTAGCGTCTTCGGCTGTTGCCCACTCAGTTCGCCATCGTAGAGCGTCCGCACCCGGCGGCCCAGTGCGTCGTAGAGCGCGGCTTGCACGGGCTGCGTCTCGCGCACCGTCATCGTGATTGTACTTTGCCCCTGCACCGGGTTCGGCGCAACTGGCGATAGGGCCATCGCTTCCTGCAGACGCACCTCCACCTCGACTGGATCGCTCGGCGTGGCCGTCCCGTCGGTATCTACCTGCTCAATGCGGAAGCTGTGCGTGCCGTAGTTGAGGTCTTCCACCCGGATCTGATAAGACTGCGGCGCGTCGGTCGTCCCGGTGCCTTCTACAAACTCTACCGTTTCGAAGGAACCGCCGTTGGACTGCCGTTGCACCCGGAAGCCCGCGTTATTGGTCTCCGAGGCGGTTTCCCAGGCGAGCACCGCACTGGTCCCGTCGGCGCGTCCGGTGAACTGCGCAAGCTCAACGGGAAGCGGCTCCACCGGACCCGCTGTCACAACAAAGCGCGGATTGGCTTCTCCTTCACTGGACTGCATCCCCGGCTGGGCTGTGGGCTGTGGCTCGCTCTCGTTCAGGTTGAACGTGTAGCTTTCTCCCGGCACGAGCGGCGTAGTCTCACCAGTCTGCGTGTCGGTGAGCGTCAGTTCCCAATCATTTGGGATGTGGGTCCAGCCCTCCGTCGAGATATGGGCGGTACCGCTTACCCCGACTCCTTCCGCATGCAGCGGGATGTCGACCGAACCCTCAAGCGCGTACGGCACGCTGTACTGCGAAGCCCGCGTTCCGTCGGGACGCAGGAACGACACCTGGGCAAATGTTTCACTCATTGGCTGAATGCGTGCCAGGTCGTACGCGTCGCGGTCGGTGGAGGCCCCTTCGCGGGCATAGAGGGAAGCCCGACTCTGCTGTACCACCTCTGCGCCTTGCTCTATCCCGAGCGTTACGAAGAGCTGCCCGCTGTTGAACGAGGCCATCGTCGACTTCGCGGGCACAAACGGCGCCCCTTGCGTGCGTCCGGCTTCTTCGTAGACGAGTGTCTCTTCTTGCAGCGGCTCTTCGGATGGCTGACGCAATAGCCAGAATCCTTGCCAGGGCGCCACCTCGCTTTCCAGGTTCGAATCGGCGTTCACCGGCGTAAACTCATCAGTTAGAGGATTATACACCGTGACCGCTCCTTCAAAGATACCATCTGTTCCGATGGGGCTCCCGGTGGACTGCACCGTCAGGTTGGCAATATCGAACGACTGGGTAAACGGGTTACCGAGCAGGTATCCGGCCTCTGTCGAGCTGGTGTTCTCTGTATCCGACACGCCTACCGTTACAGTATTTGTGCCGAAGCCACCAGTTGGGGCATTGCCAACGTTGAGCAGGCCGCTCGTGCGAATGCACGCATCACTTGGAGTGCACGTGTCGCTGGCCTCTGTTCCAATCGGATTGTCAAGGTCGAAGAGGTAGACGAAGAAGCTCTCGCCACGCGGTAGATCCGTGGTTCCGTTTACAGAGTTGATGTAGTCGTACTCTTGCACTTCATCGTCCCACAGCGCCAGAATGGTGCCGGTATTGGCCTGCTGCAGATCCTCAAGTAGCGCAGCGGATTCGCTCGCACGGGGCGAGGAAAGCAGGCGCCACCCGGCGTTATCACCATTTCCGCCGGGCTGATCTCCCACAAAGCGGTTTTGCACATCGAACATCGGGCTGTTGGTGACTGAGCCGCCTTCCACGGCCAGTTCGTTGTTAACGATTTGGATGTCGCCGTTGACTGTCCCAAACTCAATGTCACCCGCCACAACGAGGTCGCCTGGCACGGATACGTCGGTAGACACGTTAAACTGTCCGCTTGTCGACTGCAGAATAATCTCGGCAGCGCCCCCCAGCGTAACCGCTTCTTCGATGCGCGTACCGGCCTGCAACTGCGGGCTTCCACTGTCCACGCTGAGCACTGAAACGTCGCCTTGAAAACCCGGCGTGCCCATGTCGGTGTCCGTGCCGCTGTTCAGGAAGGGACTGTAGTCGACAATATCCTCTGCATCGCTAATCTCAAAGGCTGCAGGATTGGTGCTGCCCCACCAGTTGCCCGAAGCATCCAGGAAGCCGGGATCTCCAGCTCCACCCGGAGACGCCGCCACGGCTGCCTGGCCCACAGGAGCCAGGATCCGAGAATCTGTGATTGTCATTTTTCCGTTGTCACGGTCTCCCTCGCCCTCTTCCGCTTCCGCTTCACTCTTTACCGACACCGCATCAGCCTCGGGGGCCGACTGGTTGGTGGATACGTTGCTTATAGTACTGTTTTCCACAGTGATCTCAGCACCGCGCTGTGCGATAATTCCGTTGGCGTTGGCATTTGAATTCGGAGCATACCCGTTCCCTTCTACAACACATCCAGTTACGGATACTGAGACCGCACTATCATCGGCGCCTCGCGCATTGATCCCGCGGTTCTGATTATCACGAATCGTGCAGTTCTCGATGGTTGTGGTGAGCAATCCGGTTCCCGAAAACGCATTGGTGGCGATGCCTGCCGCATCGCCCGAGCTTGCTGGACTTCCGGTATCGGTGATCGTGACATTGCGGATCGTAGCCGTAATGTCATTGCTCCCATCGCCAAGGGCAGGCTGATAGACCTCTTCCCCGTCAAAACGGAACGATACAATGCCAAACTCTTCGGCTCCACTGATTTCTACTCCCTCCACCATAGTAGGTGGCGTCTTGCTGTCCGGGGTAGAAGACAATGCCACGATGAACGTTGGTGATTTGGCCGCCGCTGACGTGTGCAATGCCAGCGTTTGCAGGCTGTGCCTGTGCATCTCTGCTTCCGGGCTCTTGTCCCAAGATCGGTTCGCCAATCGGCCCCCCGCCCATCGGCATGGGAAGACGGCCCTGCGTCATCAATACGCCAAACGCTACGTTATCAATTCGATTGTTCTCAATGGATGCCTCAAACCCATCTACAACGGCTATCCCGATGCTGGCACGCTCGGGTTCACCTTCTGTCTCCGGACCGTTGTCGGTCGGCGGCTGGTAGTCCCCAAAGTTCTGGAAGAGGTTGTTTGCAAACTCATTTTCGGTGGACGGCCCAACACCTGCAATCCCCACTCCAAATGGAATATCTATCGTCGTCTCAAAGATACTGATCGTAACTCCGCTTGGGAAATTCTCGAATACGTTATTTTGTATCACTGTGCTTTCAACAACAGGAGTTTCACCGCCTGATTGTACGCCTATTCCTGTGGGCACGTTGCTCTGTGCATCGAACTCGAACCCATCGATTGTTACATTGGAGGATGCCACACTTATGAGAAAAGGCGGCGGTGGACCTCCTCCCTCGCTTGGCTCTGGGACGATGGTGCTTTCCTCGGCACGTGTGCCGCTGCCCGGGGTGCCAGCATTATTACCTTGAATCGTCAGCGCCTTATTCACAACGATGCCTTCCGCATACGTCCCCGCAGCCACGTCAATCACATCACCTGAATTGGCGTTATCAATGGCCGTTTGGATTTCGCAGTACGGATCCCCCGATGTACCGCTGCCTGTGTTCGGACAGGTGGCGTCGTCCACAAACGCCTCCTGTGCCTGCGCAGGGAGCCCCCACCCGATCATTAGGAAAAGCGCTCCCAGTGCAAGTGTATATTGCAGGTGGTCAAGCATTGTCCGCGCGAAAGTGTGTCGTATCTTCATAGGACTGAGTAAACCCGTGGCAAGCAAAGAGTCGGGACGTTTGCACCCTCAACGATTTCTCCGTTCGTTGTCATGCGCGTTGTCATGCATGTGCATTCCCCCTCCATGCAGAGGAGCACTCGCTGAGAAGACGGCAAGTAGAGGAAACTATACTATAACGCAGAAAGAGCATATGGAGTGTGAAAGGGCATGCATGAATACTGCACATTACTGTAGTACGTATTGCACAGGAATGCAACCCTTTCGCTAAATTCGTTACATTTGTGCGCTGCAGTAGGGCGTTTCTACCTCTTTTCGTCACGTGGCGTACGCACCACAAAGAAACCGCCGCTCTGCATACACAAAGCGGCGGTGGCCTAAAGGAGATCTGCTTGGAGAGATGCATACGGTTGGTGGCTTCTGCGCATGGGCGCTCGCATATTTAGCAAGCGTCCGCTCTGACGTTATGCTTTCACAACGGTTGTATCGGCCATGTCGTCTCCCCAGCGCTTCTGGTCGCTGCGCGTAAGTACCCGGTAGCCTTCGTACAACCCAATGGCCAGCGCGGCCAGCGAAATGGGGAGGGCCAGCAGCCAGCCAATAAGTGGAATCTCAGCAATCAGGGCGGTGACGCCGCCAATGGCAAACATCCAGTTGCGCTTGGCCGAGGTCTCAATGTCCATGGGCTTCCCATCGGCCCGATTCACTCTGAGTCCCATCACATGCTTTCCGATCGAGCGCTGATTCATGAAGTCGAGCGTCAGGCCGTCGCGCACCAGGAAGTAGCCCGCCCCTAAGAGCGGACCAAGCACCGGAATCCATGACACTACCATGGTTAGCACAGAGTCGATGAGCAATGCCAGAAAGCGGGTTAGCTTTTCGGGCTGGGTGGTCGATTCCGCAGCGTCTTCGTTCGGTTGAAACGTTGAGGTAGACATATCAGAGGGCGGGGGGCAGATGTAAAGGCCGCGTGTTGTCGCGTATGGAAGCACAGGTAAATGCGTAAAACGCCGTTAACTGCGGACATCTGCTGGCTGCTTACAAGTTGTATGATCTGTCCGTTGTGAAACGTGGTGCGGTGTGCCGTTTTTTGCTGGACCAGGACGGACCTCAATGCAAAAGCCGACGCGCCCCGTGGTGGACTCGTCGGCTTTTCGTCGTGGGTATGCTATGTTACACGCGTTGCCTTACGAGGCAACAGCTTTGCGTTTGGCTTCGGGGATAGGCGCAAGCTCGAACCGCACACGCTGGTCGCCGGGGTAAGGCTTGTGGTGGTCGTGCTGGTTAGTCAGAATCTCTTCGGGAATACCTTCAGGAAAGGCTTCACAAGTCCCACTGTTCGCAGTGCGGTCAAGATGCGCGCAGGCTGTGCACTGAGATTGGATTTCATTGGTCATAAGACTCACCTCGTGTCAGGTTGTATCAGGATTCAAGAACGCTTTGCTCTGTAAAGATTTGTTTTAGAAACAGCAGGAAACCACCCAGGATCCACGCCAAACGGGATTTAGAGGCGGTCTAAATTGGATAGCCTTGTAATGGATGCCCAAAGCCGCAGCTACTCAATTTATATCGAACTTCATGCCGATATCTTGGCGATGGGGCGCGTTCCCATTAGATTAGATGCTGTCTAAATAAGCCAGTAACTCTGCTGTAACGCCTATGTCCACGTTAGAGGCCTTCGTAAAAGCGGCGCCCGAGGGATTTCAGCCGCACCCGTGTCCGGGGAATGCCACGTACAAGTACTTTGTTGAAGGCAAAGGTTGCCTGCTCGGCGTTTTGTTTGAGACCTCCACGCATATCTGCTTTGAGTGGTTGGCCGAAGACGGAGCCCAGGTGGCATATCCGGCTGCGATCCGCTACAAGGCCTGGCCGCGCCACGAGTTTCAGAGCTGGCTGGCGATGGGCGTGTGGGAAGTTACCGGCCAGGGGCCGTGTGAGCACGACGCTGTCTACTCGTGAGCAGTCGCTCGCCGAGCCGGTGGTGTGCTTGGCGTCCTACTAACCATTCATTTCCCGCCGCACTTACACCACCACGTACGCCACGCAGAACGCGACCAGAAAGACGAGTCCGGCCCAGGAGAGCGCGCGCATCCCGGTAGATGGCTGTGCGTGCTCGGGCATGTGGTCGCTGCATACGAGGTAGTAGTTCATGGCGCCCAGGACGGGTCCGGCCAAGAAGGCGAGTGTGGTGGCCACGTCAACCAGGGCAGTGAGGCTCTGTACGAGCAGCGCCAAGATCGCCCAGGCCCCCAAGGGCGTGATGAAGAGGCCCCATCGGTAGTAGCGCTGCAGGGCTTCTACGTCGCCCCCTTCAGACGTAGAGGATGGGGCTGGTTTGGGGCTGGGGGCCGTGTCCGATCCCACGGCGACAGCTTTGGGCGCACGAGCCAGGCTGCGCGCCGCCAGCGGCGTGCCCTGTAGGTAGGCGGTAAACCAGGCCACGAGACGTCCATACGCATCCGTTACCGCTAACGTGGTGCTTAGCATCGTAGTGAGTGCAGCAATGCCGACAAGCGTACCCACCCCCGGACCGAGTGTGGTGGTGTAGAGGTCAACCACCTGTGTGGCAAAAGCCACCGCACCGCTGCCAAACTCGGTGCCCGTGCCGTACATTAGGGCCGTACCCAGCACCAGAAACGCCAGCGCCATCAGCAGCGAGAGCGCATAGCCAATCGCAAAGTCGGCCTGCACGTCGCGCAGGGCCAGGCGGGTGCCCGTGTCGCGCTCGCGCTCCAGCGTCCACAACGAGTGCCACGCGGCCATGTCGATGGGCACCGGCATCCAGCCCATAAGCGCAAGCGAGAAGGCGATGCCCGAGGTGGTGAGCAGCGCGCTCGGCCCGGCAGGTGGCTCTACCATGTCAGGCGCCGGTCCCACCAGTGCGGCCACAGCGGCCACCACGGTCGATACCGCCAGCAGCGCCATGATCACTTTCATAGCGCGGTCGAGGAACTGGTAGCGCCCCCACATCAAGATGAGGATGCACAGGCCCAGGACCACACCGCTCCACAGCGCCAGGTTGGGCGTCGTGCCCACGAGCCAGCCCATGAGTCCCGCCGTAACGGCCGTGACGCTCGCCAGCACGATGAACATGGTCCCTACCGTGATGAGCGCGAATACGCCGGTGGCCCAGGGGCCAAGGCGCCGGTAGCCGTCGAGTAGGCTCTCGCCGGTAGCAGCCGCATAGCGCGGCCCGTACTCCAGAAATGGATACTTGAACAGACAGGCGGCCACAATGAGCACCGCCGCCACAAAGCCGTACTCGGCGCCGGCACGTGTGGACTGCACAAGGTGCGACACGCCAATCGCGGCCCCGGCCATGATGAGACCCGGACCCAGGGCGTTCAAGATAGCACGTGTTCGAGAGGAATCCGTGTGGGGCATGGCAAACAGCAAGGGGATGCAAGAGAACGCAGCGCATCCCCAATATAAAAGATGGGCAGCGCCATGCCAATCGAATCCGTTACATTGTCCACAGCATCAGTTTTGCGCCCGTCGGGTGGATTCGCTATGCTATGCAGTCCGCCCCTTGTCTTTCTGGATGCTCGTGCTCTGCTTATGCGTGTTGCCACTCGTTTCGTTACATACTTCGCGGCGTCGCTTGTCCTTGCCGTACTTTGGGCCGGACCTGCTCCCGTGCAGGCGCAGGTGCCTTCGTTTGAATCGGTCGCCGGCCATGCGTTTGGCGAGCGCGTAACGCAGGCCTACCAGATGCAAGACTACCTGGAAGCCGTGGCCGCGGCTTCCGACCGCGTAGTCGTGGAGCAGAGCGGCACCTCGTGGGAGGGGCGCCCGCTCATGCATGCGATCGTCACCGCACCCGAAAACCACGCCCGCCTCGACGAGATTCAGTCCAACGCACAGGCACTCGGTGATCCGCGCGGCTTGTCGGATGCGGAGGCTGAGTCCATCATCGCAGATCAGCCTGCGGTGTTCTGGTTCGGCGGGTCGATTCACGGGGTTGAGCTGTCGGGATCCGAAGCGGGGCTCAAGATGCTGGAGCGCCTCGCCACGCAAGACGACGCGGTCACGCAGACCATTCTGGAGAACACGGTCGTCATTATCGACCCGATGCTGAATCCGGATGGACGCGACGCGTTTGCGCATCGCACCCATGAGACCATGGGCGCACAGGCGAATCCTGATAATCAGGACTGGGCGAACGACTTTACCGCCTGGGAGGCCCTGAAGTACCGCACCAGCCACTACTACTTCGACATCAACCGCGACTGGTTTGCGCACACGCACAAGGAAACGCAAGCCCGCGTGCCGGTGCTGCAGGCGTGGCGCCCGCAAGCGGGCATCGACAGCCACGAGATGGGCTCGGATGTGGAGTTCTACGTGGATCCGCCTACCGGACCCGTTGGCCCGTTCTTTCCGGAGTTCGCCTCGCGCTGGTTCGAGTCGTACAACGAGGCGCACGCGGCCTCGCTCGACACGCTGGGCACCGACTACATGACGCGCGAGCGCTACAACTACTTCTACCCGGGCTACACGACCTCGTACATGAGCTACCAGGGCGCCGTGGGCATGCTCTACGAGCAGGGCAGCAGCCGTGGCCTGGCCCTCACGCGGCCCGATGGTACGGTACGTACGCTGGAGGATGCGATTCAGAATCCATACACGGGGTTTGTTGCAGCCCTTGAGCACACTGCTAACGAACGCGAAACGCTCCTTACCGAGTACGTGCAAGCCCACCGCGAGGCGATTGCCAACGGCGAGGAAGGCGCCCAGCGCTACCTGCTAACGGATACGTCGGGCGACCCGCATTTGCTGGCCGAGGCCGTTGACCTCTTGCGCCGCAATGGCGTCGAAGTGGACCGGCTTACTGCATCTGCCCAACTGAGCAATGTGCAAGATCGTACCGGCACGTCGGTCGGGGCGCGCTCGTTCGAGGAAGGCACCTACGTGATTGATGCCGCGCAGCCGCGCAACCGGCTCATCCGTGCGCTGCTGGAGCCCAACGTGCCGGTGCCCCAGGACTTTCTGGAGGACGCCCGCGCCCGCGTCGACCGGGGCGAAAACCCGCGCTTCTACGACATCACCGCGTGGTCGCTGCCGATGCTCTTTGGCATCGAGGGCTACAGCACCCCCGACGACAGCGGACTCAGCGCCGAGCGCGTCACGGCATCTGCAGCCCCTGAATCCGCTATCAACGGCGGCGAGGCCAGCTACGCCTACCTCATCGATGGCACGCAGACCGCAGGGCTGCCGGCGCTCATCCACCTGAACGAGCGCGGCCACCGTGTGGCCATGCTGCAAGAAGGCACGCGTCTGAACGGTCAGGATTACACCGCAGGCACCGGCATTGTGTACGCCGGGCAGTCGGGCGCAAGCGTGCACAGCGACATGCGCGAGGTGGCTGCGCAGTACGGTTTGCAGGTGGATGCAGTGGGCACCGGACTGGCCGAGGGCACCCGTCCCTCGCTCGGATCGGGGCAAGTCATCTACCTCGACACGCCCTCGGTGGCGCTACTCGCGGAAGAAGGCATCCAGGCATATTCGTTTGGATGGGCCTGGTTTACGCTCGACCGTCAGTACGACGTAGACGCCTCGGTCCTGCGCACCCGCTCGCTGGGCGGGGCCGACCTGGATGAATACGACACCATTGTGATGCCCGAAACCTACGGCACCGAGGCGGTGCAGCGCGAAGCGGGCGAGGCCGGACTGGAGCGCCTCGTCCAGTGGGTGCGCGACGGCGGCACGCTCGTCACGATTGGCTCGGGCACCGACGTGGCCCGCGACCTGGAGCTGATCGCTCTGCGCTCATGGTACGACGACGAAGAGCACGCCGACAGCCTGCGCGTAAGCGTGCCGGGCGCCATGGTGGCTACCAACATCAACCGCAATCACTGGCTGACCGCTGGCGTGCCCGACGGTTTTCACGGACTGGTGGATTCGAATCGTCTGTACCTGCCGCCCGACGGCCCGCCGAATCCGAGCCAGCGAGCCGGTATTCGCTATGCCACCGGAGGCGACTTCACGTACAGCGGTCACATGTGGAGCGAGTCGGAGGCACGCGTGCCCGGAGCGGTGTTTGCCTACGAAGAGCGCGTGGGCAGCGGACGCGTCATTGCGTTTGCCGAAGACCTGAACTACCGCGGCTACGTTCGCAGCGGCAACCGCCTGTTCCTAAACGCCGTGCTCGTGGGTCCACAGGCGCCGTGACGCCCTCTGTGGGCGATCAGGGGACCGTTGGCCCAGGGTGGTTTTTCGGGGGGGCTACGACAGCGCGCCATCCATGCGTTTGATGGCTTCGTGCGCGGCCTCCTGCTCGGCTTTTTGCTTGGATCCAGCTCGGCCCTGGCCCAGCGCGGTGCCGTCTACCGCGACCTCTACCACAAACGTGGCATCGTGGTCGGGGCCGCTGCGATCGACCATCGTGTACGTAGGCAACGAGCGCGCCATAGCCTGCAAGCGCTCTTGCAGCAAGCTCTTGTAGTTGCGGTTGCGGTGCACAAGCGTACTGAAATCCGTGGGATCGAGCAGGTACCGGCGGGCGAACTGCGCGGCGGCATCGTGGCCCTGATCCAGGTAGAGCGCGGCGGTAAAGGCTTCGAAGGCATCCGAGAGAATGCTGGGCTTCTTGCGTCCGCCGTTGTTTTCTGCGTTGGGACTGAGGCGCAGGTACCGGCCCAGGTCGCAGCGGCGCGCGGCGTTGGCCAGGGGCGTCTCGCTCACCAGCCGTGCTCGCATGCGCGAGAGAAATCCCTCGTTCTCCTCGGGGAAGTACTCATAGAGCTCGACAGCGACCAGCAGATCCAGAAACGCATCGCCGATGTACTCCAGCCGCTCGTTCGAGTGCTCGACATCGATATGCGGATCGCGTAGGCACGACCGGTGCGTGAGCGCACGGTGGTAGAGCGTGAGGTCGTCGACCACCACGCCAATGAGCGGGCGGAGCGCAGAGGCTGAGGGTGCGGAGGCAGGATTCGACATTGACAGGCGCAGCAAGTGAGAAAAACACGACGGGCAGCCAGCCCGGCACAAATGCTTCAATGCATCGCCCAACGCGTTGTGCCTGTACGGGTACGGCCGGATGCAGGGGCAGGCCATGGCCCGTAATAGCTGTCGCAACGCCCTAACCAGGAACCTGCCCCGCGTATCCCTCTATCGCTTTATAACGATTATGTCAACACGCCTACGTCCTACATGCGCACGAAAGCAGACCACTTCGCCACCGATCTGAACGAGCTGGCCACGCAGGCCAAGGCGCTCTCGCACCCGGCGCGCTTGCAGATTCTGCAGGTGATTGCCCAGAAGGAGAGCTGCATCTGCGGCGAGATTGTGGACGATGTGCCGCTGGCGCAGTCCACGGTGTCGCAGCACTTGAAGGTGCTCAAGAAAGCCGGGCTCATTCAGGGCACGATCGACGGCCCCAGCGTGTGCTACTGCCTGGATCCGGCGGCGCTGCAACTGCTGCGTGAGCGCTTTGATGGATTTCTGGGCGATATGATCGACGAGTCGGCTGCTACGACCTGCTAACCTGACCCAGATCTGCTATGGCTATGCCGTCTGTGCTGTTCATCTGCACCCACAACTCCGCGCGCTCCCAGATGGCTGAGGGCCTGCTGCGCCATCGCTATGGCGACACGTACGACGTGTACAGCGCCGGGACCGAACAAACACATGTGCGTCCGCTCGCGGTTCAGGCGATGCGCGACCTCGGCATCGATATTTCGGGCCACACCTCGAAGACCATCGACACGGTGGCGGAGGGGCGCACGTTCGACTATGTGGTGACGGTGTGCAACGCGGCGCGCGAGAATTGCCCGTACCTGCCCGCCACCAAGCAGAACATGCATCAGTCGTTCGACGACCCTTCGGCGGCTACCGGCTCTGAAGCCGAGCAGCTGGCGGTCTTCCGCCGCGTGCGCGACGAGATCGGGGACTGGATTGCCGCGACCTTTGCGCCGAACGCGACGCCATCAGAGGCGTCTTGAATGAAGTGCCCCCGAGTTGGCTCAGGGTGTTCAAGTCATCTCGAACGAAGCGAAGATCCGGGATTGATGGTAAAGATCTGACAGGTCTCCAAAGACCTGTCAGATCTATTCTGGCCCTAATTGCTATTTCGGACAAGGCGCCCCTGTTGCCGGCGATCCGGAGCCGGGAAGCGCCCTGGCGCGGACGTCTCCGGCGGAGGCGAGCGGAGGACCGTTCGCCCCAGGAAAGGTTTTTTATCAGGAGAGCTATCACTTAACGTCTACCTACTACCGGAAGAAGTAATCCATTCGTCCCTTGAGAGCGAACTCACTCCGTTAACGCATCCCTCCGTTGGGACATGGATCGCGGTCGCGTGTCACAACTCATTTTGATGTCATTGCAAGGAGCACCGCAACGAAGCAATCTCATGCAGCAGGGAGATTGCCACGCCACTTAGTCCCTATCCATCCCCCAATCCCTCCTCCCGAACCCCGCGCCGACATCGCGAATACGATAACCGTCTGTTCTGCTTCGCCTGTCACCGTCACCCATGACCATCTCCCACTTCATCGAGCGCTGGTCGGCCTCCGGCGGCTCCGAGCGCGTCAACTACCAGCTGTTCCTGAGCGAGCTGTGCGATGTGCTGGAGGTCCCGCGCCCCGACCCTGCCTCTGACAACACACGCACCAACGACTACGTCTTTGAGCGCCGCGTTCAGTACGCCCACGATGCCAGCCGCTCGCACGGATTCATTGACCTGTACAAGCGTGGCTGCTTTGTCCTCGAAGCCAAGCAGGGCAGCGATGCCCCCACGCCCACCGAAGCTGAGCAGCTGGGCGTGCGCGAGCCCATTCGTAAGCTGGGTACCGCCCGCCGCGGCACCCGCACCTGGGAGCGCGCCATGATCCGCGCCAAAAATCAGGCGTTTCGCTACGCCAAAACCCTGCCCGACCGCGACGGCTGGCCGCCGTTTCTCATCACTGTTGATGTGGGCCACTGCATCGATGTCTATTCCGACTTCGCCCGGCAGGGCAAAAACTACGTCCCGTTTCCGGATCAGCAGCGCTACCGCATCCACCTGCAGGATCTGGCCGACCCCGACATTCAGGAGCGGCTGCGGCGCATATTTACCGAGCCGCTCTCGCTCGACCCCACGCGCCGCGCCACCGAAGTCACCGTGAACCTGGCGCAGAATCTGGCGCAGGTCGCTGCCTCGCTCGAAGCCGATGGCTACGCTGCCGACCGCGTCTCCGGCTTCCTGATGCGCTGCCTCTTTACCATGTTCGCCGAAGACGTGGGGCTGTTGCCCGAGCGCCGCTTCTACGACATGCTGAACTAGTACCGCGGCCACCTCGACACCTTCCCGCAGGCGCTGGAGCATCTGTGGACGACCATGGACGAGGGCGGATTCGAACCCAGCTTCCAGGCCACCATCCGGCGCTTTAACGGCCAGCTGTTTGCGGATGCGGAGGCCCTGCCCGTCTCCGAGGCCCAGCTCGAACTCCTGATCGATGCCGCCCTCGCCGACTGGTCCGAAGTCGAGCCCGCCATCTTTGGCACCCTGCTCGAACGCGCCCTCGATCCCCGCGAGCGCCACAAGCTGGGCGCGCACTTTACGCCGCGCGCCTACGTGGAGCGCCTGGTGGTGCCCACTGTCATTGCCCCGCTCCGGTCCGAGTTCGAAGCCGCCCAGGCCGCTGCCGTGGCGATGGAGGCCAACGGCAACGAGGCCAAGGCCCGCGAGCAGATCGTGCAGTTTCACCGCCGCCTCTGCTCCGTGCGGATCCTCGACCCTGCCTGCGGTTCCGGCAACTTCCTGTACGTGACGCTGGAGCACCTGAAACGCCTCGAAGCCGAGGTGCTCGACGTGCTGCACGACTATGCCGGACAGCAGTCGCTCGATATGACGGGCGGCTACCGCGTCTCGCCTGAGCAGCTGCTGGGGCTGGAGGTGAACCCCCGCGCCGCGGCCATTGCCGATGTGGTGCTCTGGATTGGCTATCTGCAGTGGCACTTTCGCACCTACGGCGATGCCGAGCGCCTCGACGCGCCCATCCTGAAAAGCTACAACAACATCCGCCATCAGGATGCGGTGCTTGCCTACGATGAAAAGGTGCCGCGCACTGCCGACGACGGCACGCCCATCACGCGCTGGGATCGCCGCACGTACAAAGAGGACCCCACCACCGGCGAGATGGTGCCCGATGCCAGCGCGCAGGAGCCGGTCTACGACTACACCAACCCGCAGCCCGCCGAATGGCCCGAAGCCGATTTCATCGTGGGCAACCCGCCATTTATCGGTAAAGGAGAAGCCATGCGAGATGTGCTTGGTGATGGGTATGTTGAAGCGCTCCGCGATGCGTACTACCGCAAGGTACGACAGAGCGCGGACTTCGTGATGTTCTGGTGGTACAAGGCCGCCAAAGCCGTACGCGGGAAACTGGACGGCTGGGACGATGCCGCCGAGTGCTTTGGGCTGATTACCACCAACAGCATCCGGCAGACCTTCAACCGCAAGGTGGTGGAGAAACAGATGAAAGCCAGCCCGCCTGTCAGTCTCACGTTTGCGATTCCCGATCATCCGTGGGTGGCTGCCGCCGATGGCTCGGATGTGCGCATTGCGATGACCGTAGGGGCGGTGATGGATGGCATGGGCACGCTGCAAACCGTAACGCGCGAAGAGCAATCCACCGGCATTCACTGGGATGTGGAGCTGGACGACCAGACCGGAAATATCTTGCCGGATTTGACGATTGGGGCCGATGTAACGGGGGCGGAGCCGCTGGAAGCGAATGACGACATAGCTTCCTTTGGCATGATGTTGAGCGGTTCTGGATTCAAAGTTAAGCCAGCCCGAGCAAGAGAACTGGGACTCGGGGAAATACCAGGCTTGGAGAAACACATCCGACCCTATCGTCACGGACGGGATCTGACGCAACAGTCGAGAGACTTGATGCTAATCGATCTTTTCGGGCTCGACTCAGACGAAGTGAGAGAAAGATTCCCGGCAGTTTATCAACATGTGAAGCAGCATGTTAAACCTGAGAGAGATCAAAACCGACGAAAGTCGACACGTGAGAATTGGTGGATCTTTGGAGAAGCACGCGTAAACCTACGTGATGCGATGGAAGGTCTTAGCAGATACATCGCAACACCGGAGACTTCAAAACATTGCTTTTTTCAATTTCTCGACGCCGATATTCTACCCGACCACAAGCTCATTGCGTTTGCTCTGGAGGATGGATACCACCTCGGTGTTTTATCCAGTCGAATCCACGTGATCTGGGCGTTAGCGGCTGGTGGGCGCATGGGTGTTGGCAACGATCCAGTTTACAACAAAACCCAGTGCTTCGACCCCTTCCCCTTTCCGGCGGCGAGCGAGGCCCAGAAAGCGCGCATCCGCAAATTGGGCGAGCAGTTGGATCGGCATCGCAAAGAGCGGCTGGCAGCGCACGACAGTCTCACCATGACCGGGCTCTACAACGTGCTCGACAAAGAGCGCGCCGGAGCAACGCTGAGCGACAACGAGCGGCAGATCCACGAACAGGGGCTGGTGGGCGTCCTCCGCGACCTGCACGACGACCTCGACGCCGCCGTCGCCGATGCCTACGGCTGGCCCGCCGACCTGCCGGAAGACGCCCTCCTGCAGCGCCTGGTGGACCTGAACGCCGAGCGGCGTGCCGAAGAAGAGCAAGGGCACATCCGCTACCTGCGCCCCGCCTACCAGGACCCCGACGCCACCACGCAAGGCGCCCTCAATCTGGAGATCGACGTGGGCGGCGATGGCGTGCCCGTCGAGCCGCTGCCGTGGCCCGGCACGCTGGCCGAGCGGGCGCAACTGGTGCGTCAGGTTGTGGAGCAGACCGGCGATCCGCTCACACCCGAGCAAGTGGCCCGGCACTTCCACCGCGCGCCCCGCGCCACCGTCCGCGACCTGCTCGACACCCTGGTCACGCTGGGGCACCTCACGCCGACGGATGATGGCGCGTTTGTGGGGTGAGGGATGTGTGGACGGGTGGAAGGGTGAAAGTACGGAAGGGTGGAGGGATGGACGGGTTAGCAGAAACGGTGCGCCAGCGTTGCACTTGAAGTCGGCTATTGACTATAATAACATCGTGAAGCCCCACGCGTCCCCCCTCATCTCAGCGCCGCCCTTCGCCATGCCCATCGTGCCCCGTCCCGTGCCCGCGTGCTCCTCGTCGGCGTACGTGTTCGCTCTGCTCGCCGCCTCCGCGTGCGCGCTTCTCCTTACCGGATGCCTGCCGTACGCCACCGGAACCACCGCGCATCCGGTCGACGAGGCCGACGGGCCGGTCGCAACCACCACCGTCTATGCTGTGCCCAACGGACTCGACGGTATCGACGAAAACGATGACGAAGAGGCGGTCGGATACATGGGCTTCGACACAGAAATCCGGTTCGGCGTCAACGAGCAGACCGACGTAGGTGTGCGCCTGCCCGGTATTAGCGGCGTTGTGGTCAACGTAAAGCGCCGCTTCGTGGGCGCCGATACGTCCGGCTTCGCCATGGCCGTGATGGGCGGCACCGGGTTCATCAACTATGGGCAGAACTGGTACTTTGGCGGTACGCTCATCGCGTCGGGCCCCGAGGCCGCTACGCTGACGCCCTACGGCGGATCGCGCATCATGCAGACGCTTCCCCTAAGCGAGTCGGCAGCGTCGGATACGCCCACAGTGGGCGGCTTTCTTGGGCTGCGCATTGGCGACCAGCAGCTGGGCATCTCGCCCGAGGTCGGCCTCTACTACGACGAGCCCGCGCTCGATATCTCGAACGACAACCCCGTGCTCTTCATCCCAAGCGTAACGATTCACGGGCGCGGCCTGCTGGACGACCTGTTTCCGTGAGCGTCTGGCTGCATGTGTGCGGAATGCGCCAGCGGGTTGGGCATCGCCTAATACACCTGCGGCACAACCCGCTGCGAATCGATCGGCGGACGCTCGTAGTCGAGTTCGTCTTGTTTGGGGGGCAGCGCGATCTCGGCTGGCATCACAAACTCCGCATCCTCATAGTCCACCATGCTCAAAAAGTGATGGATGCAGTTGAGGCGCGCCTTGCGCTTGATGTCCGACGGCACCACATACCAGGGCGATTCCTCGGTGTCGGTGTGCGCGAACATCGTGTCCTTGGCGCGCGAATACTCCTGCCAGCGCGCCCGCGACTCCAGGTCAATCGCGCTGAGCTTCCACCGCTTGGTGTCGCTGTTGATGCGCTTTTTGAACCGCTTCTTCTGCTCCTCGGCGCTGACCGAGAACCAGTACTTGATCAGCAAGATGCCCGAGGAAATGAGCAGCTGCTCGAACGTGGGCGCATCCCGCAGAAAGCGCTCGTACTCCTCGTCGGAGCAGAACCCCATCACGCGCTCCACGCCCGCCCGATTGTACCAGCTGCGGTCGAAAATGACAATCTCGCCCGCCGAGGGCAGATGCGCCACGTAGCGCTGAAAGTACCACTGCGTCTGCTCGCGCTCCGTCGGCTTATCGAGCGCCACCACGCGGCAGAAGCGCGGATTGAGCGGTTTGATGAGCCGCTTGATCGCGCCGCCCTTGCCCGCGGCATCGCGCCCCTCGAACACGAGCACAACGCGCATCCCCTGCATCTTAACCCACTTCTGCAGCCGTCGCAACTCAATGCGGAGGCGTTTGAGTTCCTTCTTGTATTGTTTCTTGGAGAGCTTCTCGTCGGAGTGCATGGGCCGTACGGATATGAGGGAACGAGACAAGCGAATGAACAGGCCGTGCCGTAACCGGTGGCGGGGGGCAGGTGCAATCAATAAACGAACCGCCAGGACGAACTGCGAACGAAACGGCGCATCTCTTCCAGCAGTCACCTTAATCGCACAAATACGATGAACGACTCATGAATGCGTTTGCAGCGGGAAACCACTGCCCATGCACCACAATATCGTATATCGACGATAAACGAAACTAACACCATCCAGCGATGCCTCCTTCTTCTGAGCACGACGCCCTTCGCAACACCGTCCGTTCTACTTATGCAGCCATTGCCCGTGGCGATACAGCAGGTTGCGGCCCCTCGTGCTGCGGATCCGCGGGCGACATCACCGACATGATCGGCGATGCCTACGACACCGTCGACGGCTACGTAGCCGAGGCCGATCTGCATCTGGGCTGTGGCGTGCCCACCGAACATGCGGGACTGGCGCCCGGACAGACCGTCGTAGATCTGGGCTCAGGCGCCGGACTCGATGCGTTCGTAGCGCGTCGCATTGTAGGCGACACCGGACGCGTTGTCGGCGTGGACTTTGCGCCAGAGATGGTGGCCAAAGCTACCGCGAATGCCGAGCAGCTTGGATTCGACAACGTCTCGTTCATCGAAGGCGACATCGAGGAGATTCCGCTGGAAGCGGGCACCGCCGATGTGGTGCTCTCCAACTGCGTGCTCAACCTGGTGCCCGACAAGGCCCGCGCCTTCGCCGAGATCCACCGCATCCTACAGCCCGGCGGTCACTTCACGGTGTCTGATATCGTATCGCAGGGCGCGCTCCCCGACGCGATTCGCCAGTCTGCCGAACTGCATGCCGGATGCGTAGCGGGCGCGCTGGACGAGGCCGACTACCTCGCTCACATCACCGCTGCCGGATTCGACGACATGGACATCCACACGCGGCGCCGCATCGAGATTCCGGACGAAGCGCTCCCCGATGATCTCTCGAAGGCCGACCACGCGGCATTTGCCGAGAGCGGACTCTTCAGCATCACCGTGCAGGGGACCAAACCAGCAGCTATCTCCTCAGCATCATCGAACCGAACCAAAGCGACTATGACTAAAGAGGCGACTATGCCGACCATCGACGTGTTCGACCCGCCCATGTGCTGCTCTACCGGCGTCTGTGGCCCCGAGGCCGATGACACGCTTGTGGCGTTCTCTGGCGCCCTGCGCAAACTACGGCGCCACGGCGCAGAAGTCACGCGCTACAACCCGAGCACCACCCCCGAAGCGTTTATGGATACGGCGGTCGTTTACGATGCGCTGATGGATGACGGGCAAGACGTGCTGCCGCTGATCCTCGTGGATGGCGAGATCGTCCATACCGGCGATTATCCTTCGCGCGACGAACTGAACCAACTCGTGGGCCTCGAACCCGCGTAGCGCGGTATACTTGATGCTGCCTGCCGCATCGCTCCGCATCCTCCTGAACCCATACACTTCATAGCCATGCTCTCCTACCTGAACAGCCCCACGCGCCATCTCTTTTTTACCGGCAAAGGCGGGGTGGGCAAAACGTCGCTCGCGTGCGCCTCGGCGGTGAAGCTGGCCGACGCGGGCCACAACGTATTGCTCATTAGCACCGATCCCGCATCGAACCTGGAGCAGGTGCTCGAAGCGCCGGTGGGGCCCGAGGTGGCCGCGGTAGACACGGTGCCGCATCTGTCGGCGATCAACATCGATCCCGAACAGGCCGCTGATGCCTACCGCGAGCGGGTTGTTGAGCCGATGATGGGCGTGCTGCCCGACGACACCGTCGCGCAGGTCGAGGAGCAGCTCTCCGGGGCCTGCACCACCGAGATTGCGGCGTTCGACAAGTTCACGCAGTTTCTGGCGGATTCGGAGGCGACGGCTCCGTACGATCATATCGTGTTCGACACCGCGCCCACCGGCCACACGCTGCGCTTGCTGGAGCTGCCTGCGGCGTGGAGCGACTTCATCGAGGAGAACCCCGAGGGTGCGTCGTGCCTGGGTCCGGTCTCGGGGCTGGAGGCGCAGCAGGACCGCTACACCGAAGCGGTGGAGGCGCTCAACGACGGCGACCGCACCACGCTCGTGCTCGTGGCGCGTCCAGAGCGCTCGGCGCTCAACGAGGCGGCCCGCTCCAGTGGCGAGTTGCGCGATCTCGGCATCACCAATCAGCAGCTGGTGGTGAATGGCGTCTTTCAGGCGCAGGACCCGAGCGATCCGCTGGCCGCCGCCATGCAGGAGCGCGCCGACGAGGCGTTCGCGCAGATCCCTGATGAGATCGCCGCTCTGCCGCGCGACGTCGTGTCGCTGAAGGGCCACAACCTGGTCGGCCTCCACGCGCTACGCACGCTGCTCGACGACGATGCATCCCCGGCCGCCACCACCGAAGGTCCCGACCACCCGCCGCAGATGGATCTGCCGTCGGTAAGCGACCTGGTAGACGACTTTGCCGACGACGGGCACGGGCTCATCATGACGATGGGCAAGGGCGGCGTGGGCAAGACCACGATTGCCGCTGCCGTGGCGGTGGAACTGGCCGAGCGCGGCGAAGACGTGCTGCTCACCACGACCGACCCGGCCGCGCACATCCACGACACCATTGGCGACAGCCTGCCGAACCTGACGGTCGAGGCGATCGACCCAAACGAGGCCACCGAGCAGTACCGCGAGCGCGTGCTGAAGACCAAAGGCAAGAACCTGGATCCGGAAGAGCGCGAGCTGCTCGAAGAAGACCTGCGCTCGCCCTGCACGCAAGAAGTGGCGGTATTCCGGGCCTTCTCGCGGGTGGTAGGCACGGCGCGTCGGCAGTTTGTCGTGGTGGATACGGCACCCACCGGCCATACACTGCTGCTTCTGGATACGACGGGTTCCTATCACCAGGAAGTGCTGCGCACCTCGGATGTGGAAGCAAATCGCATCACCACGCCGCTGATGCGCTTGCAGGACCCGGACTACACCAAGATGCTGCTGGTGACGCTGCCGGAAACCACGCCAGTGCACGAAGCCAAACAGTTGCAAGACGACCTGGAGCGGGCGGGCATCACGCCGTATGCGTGGATCGTAAACCAGAGCCTGGCCGCCGCCGGTCCGACAGATCCACTGCTTGTGGAGCGCGCCCATTCGGAGATGCCGCAGATCGAGACCGTGCAGAACGACTACGCACCGCGCACCGCCCTCGCGCCGTGGATGCCCAACGAGCCGACGGGTTCGGAGCGCCTGCGCGACCTGGCGGCGGGGCGTATTGGCGTTGCGACGGCTCGCGCGTGAAGCAGTTCTTTCGGAGGCAACATAGCACCTACGTAGGGACACGGCGCGCCGTGTCCCTACATTCTTGAGGAGGAAGCGCGGTACAAGGCCCACCCTCCACGGATCTCCCTGCAAACCGCTCTCGTTCGGATACACGTGTTCGTATCCACCCGAATTCAACCTGCTTCTGCTATGCCCACATCCTTCACATCGATCAACCCCGCTACGAATACGCCCATCCATACGTACGACGCGCACACCGACGCCGAGGTGGATGCGCGTTTGCAGCGGGCGCACGAGGCGGCACTTATCCAGAGATCGCGTCCGCTTACCGAGCGTGCGGCGCGGCTGCATGCCCTGGCCGATGCGCTGGAGTCGCGATCGGACGAGTGGGCCGCGCTCATGACGCGTGAGATGGGCAAGCCGCTCAGTCAGGCCAAGGGCGAAGCCGAAAAGTGTGCGTGGGTCTGTCGGCACTATGCCGATCACGGCGCTGAGATCCTATCGCACAAGACGGTGGAGACCGATGCCCAGCGCTCCTACGTGCGGTACGAGCCGCTGGGGACGGTGCTGGCGATTATGCCGTGGAATTACCCGTTCTGGCAGTGCATCCGCTTCGGCGCGCCCGCACTCATGGCGGGCAACACCATGCTCCTAAAACACGCCCCGAACACGATGGGCTGTGCGGAAGCTATTGAGCAGCTCTGTGTGGAGGCGGGGTTCGACAGCGGCGAGGTACAGACGCTTCGCATCGACGAGGACACCGTACGCTCGTGCATTGCCGATCGGCGCGTGCAGGCCGTTACGCTCACCGGCAGCGTAGGCGCAGGCAAGGCGGTGGCACAGCAAGCGGCCGCCCAGGTCAAGCCTACCGTGCTTGAACTGGGCGGCTCCGACCCCTTCATTGTGTTGGCGGATGCGGATCTGGATGCCGCGGTGGACACAGCGGTGCAGGCGCGCATGCAGAACAACGGGCAGAGCTGCATCGCGGCGAAGCGGTTCATCGTGGAAGCCCCCATTGCCGAGGCGTTCACCGAGCGCGTCGCAGAAACCGTGGACGCCCTCACCGTGGGCAACCCGACCGACCCCGCCACCGACATCGGCCCCATGGCCCGCGCCGACCTGCGCAATACGGTGCGCCGCCAGGTCGATCGGGCCGTGAACGACGGCGCCACCATCGTCGCCGAAGCCGCGGTGCCCACCGATACCGACGGCTTCTACATGCCGCCCACGCTCCTCACCGATGTCGTGCCGGGCAGCGTGGCGTTCACCGAGGAAATTTTTGGCCCCGTTGCATCGATTGTCATAGCCGCCGGTGCCGAAGACGCCGTGGCTCTGGCCAACGATACGCGGTTTGGACTGGGCGGGGCGGTCTTTACGCAAGACATAGCGCGCGGCGAGCAGATTGCGCAGCAGTTGGAGGTGGGCTGCGCCTTCGTGAACAGCATGGTGAAGAGCGATCCGCGGTTACCGTTTGGCGGGATCAAAGACAGCGGCTACGGACGCGAACTCGGCGCGCACGGCATCCGCGAGTTTGTAAACGTGAAGACCGTTTGGGTCACATAGCCGCTCGCTCTCCTGCCAGAGGCCAGAGGCAGTCAGTTGCGCGGCGGCTTGCCCTGGCGCAGGCGGCTCAGCTCCGAGAGCGTAGGATGCGTAAATGCGGCGTGCAGCGTGCTGGCCACCCACATCCACTGACAGCGCTGATGCAGGGTGTTTAAGAGCACAGGCTCCTCGGGGATGCGCGCCGCTTGGTTTTGCAGAAAATGAAGCAGCGCATCCACCTTCGGCGCCACCGAAGACGGAACGGGCGCCGGGGAGCCCGCCCTCGAAGGCAGAGCAGCATGCTGAGCTGCAAGCTGCCGATACCGCGCACGCAGCTGCTGCACCGAACGGGCTTCCGAGAGCGTCATCCACACGGGCGGATCCAGGGCCGTATCCAGATGCATGACATGGTCTAACACTTGATGCACGCCGGGATGCGTAGTGGGGCGTAGCTGGTTCGGGATTAGACGCTGCCAGCGTGCAGCATGCACAGAAGAGGCATTGGCCAGAAGCCGTTCTTCGACAGTAGAAGCCATAACACAGCAGGAAGCATGTGCGCGTAATCGAGGGCGGGAAGTAGATGCTCCCAACGTACCCGTACGGACGGACGAATGCTTTTCTGAGCGTGTCAAATGTTTTACTATATGTGTCAAAACCGACTCAAAGCATGGGATGACGGTGTGTAGGTATGAAGGAGCCGGGTAATGGACGCGTTGTGCGCACTCGGATCTGTGCAAAACCGATCTGTTGAAACCGCGTGCGGAACGTATGGCCTTGCATCGAAGACCGGCTCCGCAAGAGGCGTTCGTAGGACCTTGCAGAAGGCGCAACGTATGTCGGTCTGCATCGAACAAAAAAGGAGAAGGCGGGTACCCGCTAAACGTGGCATTGCCATGAACCGCTCTCCCCATTACGTCCTGGATTTCCGAGGTGAACCGCCTATGCGTGCTTTCTTTTCGTTGCTCTGCTTAGTGATCCTGCTTAGCGTGATGCAGCCTGCCCAGGCGCAGCTACGCGACACGGACAGCCGCCCGGCTCCGGCGGCGCTCTACGACGACGGTTCTACCGCAGGAAGCCTGCTGAACACGCTGTTTAGTGACGAGCACTTCCGGATGTCGCACGCATATGAGATGTCCATGTCGAGCTTTGGCGGCAATTCCGCATCGCTCGGCATGTACACCAACTCCATGATGTGGCAGTTCAACGAGCAGTGGGCCGCACGCGTAGACGTGAGCCTGTCGCATTCGCCCTTTGGCGGAAGCAACGCCTTTGCCAATGAGCAAGACGCCCGCGTCTTCTTGCGGAACGCTGAGGTGGCCTATCGCCCCTCCGAAAACATGGAGTTTCGCTTTCAGATGCGCCAGAGTCCATACGGCTCGTACATGAGTCCCTACGGCGCAGCGTACAGCCCGTACGGCCCCCGCAGCCATGTGGGCATGAGAGCGCACACTGGCACCAGCAACCTGTTCTGGCGCAACTAATGGGTACCACCAAGCCGCTACGCGTGTCCTGCGTAGCGCCACCTGCCCTGCGTACGAGATGGCCCTGCGTATGAGTTGGTCTGCCGCGCGTGCTAAAGACATAACGCTCAACGTGGCGCTGGCCATGCTTGGCCTCATGTGTGCAGCCCTCGTCTATGGACTCGTGGCGCAGCCCGGGCGTACCCCGCCAACCAACCCCGATCGCGCCGCCACATCGGGCGATCTGGTGGGCACTGTCATCCAGGTGGAGGTGCGCAATGCCGCTGGGGCCGACGGGCTGGCCGCCACCGTGATGTCCTATCTGCGCGACAAGGGCTTCGACGTAGTTGATGTAGGCAATCACACCAGCTTCGATGTCGAGCACACCCAGGTGATTGATCGCATCGGTGATCCCGAATCGGCCCGCCGCGTGGCGCAAGCCCTGGGCGTCGATGATGAGCATGTGCACCAAAACGTAAACCCGGATCTGTATCTCGACGCGTCGGTGCTCATTGGGCACGACTATGATACGCTGCCGCCCTTCCAGACGGCTGAGTAGCTGCTTCCACCGGCACCGACGTCTCTCGCCTTCCCTACTCCTGTTATTTGCTACTACATGGCTACCTCGAGCACGCCTTCCTCACCCGATGCGCCCACGCGGCGCCCGCCTCAAAACCCCGCCTATGCGCTCACCGCCCACGCCGTTGACGCTATGGCCGAGAAGAAAGCCACAGACATTGTGGTGCTTGACCTGCGCTCTATTGCTGCTATGGCCGACTTCTTTGTGCTCGGCACCGGCGGCTCAGACGTGCAGATCCGCGCTATTGCAAATGGGGTGATGGATCACATCGAGGAGACATGCGGCGAGCGCCCCTGGCAGCGCGAAGGGACCGAGGCGCTGGAGTGGGTCGTGCTCGACTATGTGGATGTGGTGGTCCATGTCTTCAGCGAAGAAAAACGCGCGCACTATAACATCGAACGCCTCTGGGGCGATGCCGACCGCGCCGATGTGCCCGACGACGGGGATGCCTCGGACGTTGCGCTGCTGCAGGCGCTCGCTTCGGCGGCATCGGGCAATGCGTAGATCGCCTCCCGTCACTTGTTGCACCAACTGCTGTTCTGCATCATGACGATTCGCTTCTTTCTTGGCGTGGGCGCGGTGCTGGCAGGGCTCGCCGTAGCACTGGGCGCGTTTGGCGCGCACGGACTCGAAACGCGCGTCTCGCCCGATCGCATCGACACGTTCAACACGGGCGTGCAGTACCAGATGTACCATGCCCTTGCCCTCGTAGCAGCGGGCGGGCTGCTTGCACTGGGCGCTCCGGCTACGACAGTTTTCTGGGCCGGCATCAGCTTTCTAACAGGTATCGTATTCTTTTCGGGGAGCTTGTACACACTTGTGCTCACCGATACGCCCATCCTGGGAGCCGTAGCGCCTATCGGTGGCGTGGCGTTTATCGTAGGCTGGGGCTTACTGGCCTGGTCCGTATTCACGTGGTCGCCGCAGAGCGTACCGATGCCATGAGTGCCTGTAGCTTTCCACGTTCCCACCGCTACAGAGTATTCGGGTGGATGCTCGGGCTTCTCGCGCTGAGTCTGCTCGGAAGCAGCCCCACAGCCGCCCAGTCGGACCGTTCCCGTGACGCCGGGACTGCCTACTTCCATCGTGCTGCCCAGCACTACCTGGCCGACGATGCCGAGGCCGCACTGCAAGCCGTGGAAGAAGGATTGCGCGTGGCGCCCGACCACCCCAAGCTGCGGGCGCTACAGGCCGAAATCGAGCGCCAGCCGCCGCAGCCCGATCCGTCTGAGACGGGCCAGTCGGGCGCCGGAGCAGGCGCTGAAGACGGCGAGGGTGCCGACGCCAACCAGGGCGGATCCGAAGACCCGGCCGGGCGCCCAGACGACGCCTCCGATGACGGCACCAACGGCAGCCAACAACCCGATGAGTCGCCTTCATCCAACTCTGAGGAGGGCGATTCTTCGCGTTCTGACCATGCGCCGTCGGATGGAGACGCGGGGCAGGCGGGTACGCCGGGCACTGCATCGCAACAGCCGGGCTCGAACGGAGACCCCTCGTCCCGTGCGACCCCGCCCGAAGCAGAGCCCGAGCCTACGGAGGTCCGGAACCCCCCGTCGGCGTCATCGCCCGGCTCGGCATCCCCCCAACCTGTTACGCCCCTGACGCAGGCACAGGCCGAGGCGCTCCTGCAGCTGGTAGAGGCCCAGGGGCAGCCGCTGATGCGGGCGATGCGTTCGTTTGGTGCTCCTCCCGAAACGGGGCGCGATTGGTAGCGCAGCGGGTGTAACTCCGTTGCAAGCGCATCGTAGAAGTGTTGTCGCTGGTTTTTACTCACTACGCTGCGTGACCATGCCTGTGCGCGTTCTATTCGGGATTGTGGTGCTGGCATTGTGGAGTGCTATTCCTGCGCAGGGGCAGTCGGCCGTGCAAGTAGAGGCCCAGGTCGATGCGTACACGATTGGCTCGGAAGAGCGCCTCACGTACTCGCTGCAGATACAGGGCGCGCCGCTTGCATCCATTCGTACTCCTGAGCCGCCGCCAACATCGAACCTGGTGTTGCTGAATGCGACCCCGGCTACGGAGCAGCATGCGCACGAACGTAACGGACGCTCTGAGCGGGTGGTCACGTTTTCGTGGCGCTACCGGCCCATGCGGCTGGGTACGGCGACGTTCGATCCGGTCACGGTGCAGCTTGGCACGCAAACGGTGTCGACGGGTGCCATTGACGTGGAGGTGGTGCCGCAGTCGACCCGGGCTGGAATGCCTCCCGTGGGGCATGGCTCGGGGAGCTCTGGAACGGCACGCGGGTCCCGCCGCGAGACCGACGCTGCCACGGAGCCCCTCATTGGCGACGACGATCTCTTCATTGACGTGACGCCTGCTGACACGGCGGTGTTCGTGGGGGAGCAGGTGCCCATTGAGTACCGGCTCTACTTTCGGCCCGGCATTCGCCTGCGCCAGAGCCGCCTGGCCGAGGCGTGGGAGGCTCCCGGATTCTGGCGCGAGGAGCTGGAGGTGAATGGCCAGCCGCAGCCCGATACGCCCAACGCCACGTATCGGTACATCGTAATCAAGCGGGTGGCCACGTTTCCCACGCGGGCCGGATCGCTGCGCGTGCGTCCGCTTCGCGTGGAAACCGAAGCTACGCCTGGTCTGGGCATGACTTCAGCCGACCAGATTATGCCCATGCAGCGCACGTTTGATGATCTCATGCTGGCCTCGCCGCCCGTGCAGGTGACGGCCCGCACCGTCCCCGAAGACGACGCTCCGGCATCATTTCGCGGGGCGGTGGGCACATTTCAGTGGGAGCGCCGCCCCCTGCCCAGCGACGTTGCCGTTGGCAAGGGCCTTACGGTTACGCTCACTGTAGAAGGCACGGGCAACCTCTACGCTGTTGAGGCGCCGCCGCTGCGTCTGCCGCAGCATGTAGATGTGATGGGGCCGCGCACCGAAACAACATTCGAGCGAACACGGGGCCATCTGTACGGCACGCGCACGTTTACCTACACGCTGGTGCCGCGCGCGGCGGAGCCCTTCGTTGTGCCCGCGCTATCGTGGAGCCACTTCGACCCGGAGACCGAGTCGTTTGTCACTCACAATGCCGAGGCGGTGTCGGTGCGTGTGCAGCCCCGCGCCAACGCCTCCAGCGTAGCATCGGCCGAGCCAGGGCCGCCTGCGCAGTCGTCCCCGAACACAGGCGGATGGCTGCAGTGGGCACTCGTGTTTGGGGGAACGCTTGCTCTTGGAGCCGCCGGGGTGTGGGCCTACTGGAAGTGGGGCGCTGCGCTATTGACGCGGCTACGCCAAGACTCCACTGAGGGCCAGCGTACGTCTGGGTCACAGGACTCCGTTCAGGGGGATGCAGAGGCGTCACAGTCATCCGAAAAAATTGATGCTGCCGCCGCTGATCCTGCTATGAAGCAGGCCCAGACCCACCTTGATGCCGCCCAGCATGCGTTGCGGGCCGGTACCACGGCAGCGTTCTACCGCGCGCTGGAGCGGGCCGTTGTGGAACTGGTTGCACAACGCCTTAACCGCTCGCCCAACGGACTCGCCCGGCACGAGCTGTTTGCTGTGCTGGATGCGCATGGCATCGATCGCTCCGTGCGCGAGACCGCCGAAGAGCTGTTGCACGCCTGCGACCAGGCCCGCTTCAGTCCTGCCCACCCGTCGCACGACTCGCAACTGGCAGCCCTCGACGCCGCCCACACGCTCGTGCTTCACCTGGACGCCGCGCTTTCAGATTCGGCTTCGCATCCGGCCGAGTGAACCGCGCCGCAGCTTTTCGTCGGAATGTGACGATTGGGCGTGGCATCTGCACCGGCCACATGCTACCCTGTACACAGCAGGCAGCCTATGCTGCCTGGCCCCCGTATATTTTGTTGGAGGAAAATGCGTTTCATGGAGCCTCATATCGTAGACCGAACCCGCAACGCCGGCTGGATTGAAGTCGTGTGCGGGTCGATGTTCAGTGGCAAAACCGAAGAGCTCATTCGTCGCCTGCGCCGTGCGCGCATTGCGCGACAGAAGACCATTGCGTTCAAGCCCGCGCTCGACACGCGCTATAGCGACGACGAAGTGGTTTCGCACGACGAAACGGCCCTGCCCACGGTGCCCGTAGAGTCGGCTGCCTCGATGATCCGCCAGGCGGATGGCGCCGACGTCGTAGGCATTGACGAGGCCCAGTTCTTTGGCAACGATCTGGTCGAGGCGTGCCAGACGCTGGCGGCGCGTGGCGTGCGCGTGGTGGTGGCCGGGCTCGACCAGGACTACAAGGGCCAGCCCTTTGAGCCGATTCCGCAGCTCATGGCAATTGCCGAGCACGTCACCAAGCTGCACGCGATCTGTGTGCAGTGCGGCGCCCCGGCAAACCACTCGCAGCGCATTGTGCCGGGCAACGACCGCGTGCTACTGGGCGCAACCGAAGCCTACGAGCCGCGCTGCCGCGACTGCTTTCAGCCGGGCGAGGTACCCGAATCGACGGCTTCGGCCCCGGCAGCGCCCGTTACCTCATCGGCCTCGCCCGAGGGGGGCGAGTAGCATTCACGCAGGCCGCTGCACCCGCCACAGCAGCCACAGCCCCAGCAGTACCGCAGGGATGCTCAAGAGCTGCCCCATGTCGATGGGAAGCACCTGCACCAGGTCCGATACCGGTGCCTTGAAGAACTCCAGTCCGAAACGAGCGGTGAATACGAGGACGAGAAAAAGCCCCGATAGCAGGCCATGCTGCGCTGCCCCCTGCTGCTCCTGCTGCGTGTGCGGGTAGATCCTCCATCGGTACACCAGAAAAAGCACCATGAAAATCAGCCCGTAGGCCAACGCTTCATACAACTGCACGGGGTGACGCGGCACCGCATCCACCCGCTCGAAGACAAACGCCCACGGTACATCGGCAGGCATGCCGTAGAGCTCCGAGTTAAACACGTTGCCGATGCGGATGAACATGCCAGCGAGCGCCATGGGCACCACCACCCGGTCGGTAACCCACAGGTACGGCTGGTCGGGACGCGAGCGGGCATAGAAGTAGAGCGCGATGATAATGCCGATGCCTCCGCCGTGGCTGGCGAGTCCGCCCTGGTGGATGTAGAAGATTTCGACAGGGTTGAGCACGTAGTACGTCAGGTTGTAGAACACGATGTGCCCGAGCCGCGCCCCAATGACCGCGCCACCAATGACGTAGAAGAAGAGGGGTTCCAGATCGCGCATGGGCTTCTCCTCCCACACAAACATGCGCTGCACCACAAGATAGCCCAGGAAGAAGCCCGTGGCAAAGAGGACGCCGTACCAGTGAATCTGGGCAATGCCCAGGTCGACCAGTACCGGGTCTACGTTCCAGTCGATGTGCAGAGGTGGCATAAGGCCGTATTTTAGTTCAACAATGACGAACAGCGTTGCAAACGGATGTGCAGGGCCAACGCGTTCCTGCACGTAGCGCCATGCTAATGCTACTTTTGATGATCATCCGCCGTAGACAAAGAGCTCCGTATCCAGTACTGAAGCAATGCATTTATTGTCTGGGAATGACGCGGCCTCGGATCCGAGCCCGTCTTGCAGCTCTGCCGACAGGTAGAGAATCGGCAGCGTAAGCGCTACACTCAGCCAGAACCGGTCGCGAAACGCCTCGGGACTGTGATGGTCATGATCGCTGTGGTCGTGGTCGTGATGGTCACTGGAGTGGTTAGCCATGTCGAATAGTGTGCTATGGAAAAAGAGAAATCGCACTGTTCTCACTCACCCAGCCGCTCAATCACTTCACCACAACCCGGCATATTCTCGGGCAGATACGGATTCTGGATCTCTTCCTCGTCGCTGATCCAGTAGGCGCCGTCTCCGTCGAAGGCCATCGGGCAGTACTGGCGATAGACCAGCCTATCCACCCCAAACCGCTGGATGCTGTAGGCGAGCACGAGCGAGAGTGTGTTGAACTCGGCCCGCAGTCCCTGCAGCCCGTCAGTGGTCCCAATGTGCGACAGGTGCGACTCCATAGCGCGCAGGTCCTGCATCCAGGCGTCGTGAGGCGCATCGTCGAGCAGCGCCATGTCTACACGGTCGAGTGCGTCGCGCATGTTTTGGAGATGCGAACGGGCGGCGGCTTCGTCGGAGGCGATGAGCGCATCCCGCACATCAAGATAGTCCTCAACAACAGCCGTCAGTTGGGCGCGAAAGGCATCAGGCACGGCATCGCGGAAGGTCGTGTCGGGCGTGGCGAGGTCGTCGTGGGTACCCTCTCCTGGCATTTGGGTAGGATGCGCAGTGTCATCTGCTTCGCCATGATCCATCTCACTATGATCCATCGCTCCATCCTCCATTTCGCTATCCTCCATTTCGTCATGGTCCATCCCGCTATCCTCCATCTCGCCAGGCTCAACGTTCATCATACTGCGGCGGTCGGCAAGCTGAAACGCGCTATCGATGCGAAACGCCCCGTGGGTCACGACGTGCTCGCCCTCCGTCAGCCCGTCTTTGATGACGTAGCGGTTGCCCACCCGCGGCCCCAGAGCTACCTCGCGCGCCTCAAAGCGGGGCGCGTTGGATGCGCGATCTTGCACGTACACCAGCGAGCGCGGACCGGTCCACAGCACCGCACTGTCGGGCACAAGCAGCGCCTCGTCATCCATTGGACTCTGTACAGTGCCGCGCACGAGCATGTCGGGTTTGAGGCGTCCGTTCGGATTCGAAAGCGTGGCCCGCACGCGAGCGGTACGGGTCTGCGGATCCACCATTGGGTCGATGTAGCTGATGGTGGCCTCCTGGGGGCTGCCGGCGTTGCTGCGCATCGAAAACGTAACGGTCTGCCCCTCGCGCAGCCACGGCAGGTCCTCCTCATACGCCTCAAACACCACCCAGAGCGCGCTCAGGTCGGCTACTTCGTAGAGGATGGCGCCTTCCTGCACATGCTGCTCACGGGATACGCGGCGGTCCATCACAGTGCCCGACACCGGCGACACAATGGGCACCTCCGTCTGCACGTCGCCCGCCTCCTCAATCCCGCGAATCGTCTCCGCCGACAGCTCCCACAGCTCCAGCTTGCGCCGCGCCGCCTCGACCATGCGCGGGGTGCGATCTGCGTGCTTGAGCGCCTCCAGCAGTTCGCGCTGGGCACTGATCAGTTCGGGGGAGTAGATCGTCGCCATTGGTGCGCCTTCGCGAATCGGCGCGCCTGTGAAGTCCACCATCAGCTCGCGAATGCGCCCGTCCACATGCGCGGTGACGGTGGTGAGGCGGCGCTCATCGACCGCGAGCCGCCCGGAGAGGGTAACCTCGCGGGTGGGCGTACCACGCACCGCTTCGGTCGTTTGCACCTGCGCGCGCTGCACGGCGGCGTCGGTCATCACCATGTGGTAGGAGTCGTTGCCCGCGGCGTCGCTGCCCGACGCAGGCTGGCTGGCGGGGATCAGGTCCATCCCGCAGATGGGACAGCTGCCGGGCTCATCCTGTCGCACCGCGGGGTGCATGGAGCACGTCCAGGTTTCGGGCTGGGCGGATGCGGCGGTCGTGTCGGTGTCATTCGAGGCGGTATCGGACGCAGCGGGCGCTGTGGAGCCGCCGAAGAGCAGGGCCCCCAGCAGCAAGCCGGTAGCCAGGAGGGCGGTGCCGATGAGGATATTTCGTGTTGTGGGCATGGGGGATAGGAGATACGTGTGTGGGCAGGGCACGCCAGCGGCGTGCCCGTACGGGCTGTGGGCGAAATCTTACGGAGCAGAATCTTATGGAGCGAAATCGGGCGTGGGGCGGGTTGGCATGGGGGCGAGTGCTTCGAGGCGGGCGCGGGCGGTGTGCTGGTCGGCCTGAGCTTCGACGAGGGCGATGGCGTAGTCGAGCATCTGGCGCTGCATGCGAATCACCTCGTCGATGTCGGAGCCGCCCGCCTGGTAGTCTTCGCGCAGGATGTTGAGCGCTTGCTCAGCACGCGGCAGCAGGCGCTCGCGGTGCAGTTCGATGCGGCGGGTGGCATCGCGGTAGGTCTGCACGTGCGTTTCGATGGTGGTGCGCAGTTCGTTTTCCTGCTGCGTCTGCCGGTACCGGGTGGCGCGGCGCTGAGCGGTGGCCTCGCGCTGCTGGGCGCGGTAGGCGCCACGAAAAAGCGGCACCTGAATGGTGGCCATCAGCGACACGCCCTCGTTCATGCGCTGCATGGTGCGCATCTGCATGAAGTCGCGTCCCATGACCTGCACGCCCAGTCCGAACTGCGGCCATCCGTCGAGGCGGGCGGCGCGCTCGGTGTGTTCGGCGGCCCGGAGCTGCGCCTCGAAGGATTGCAATCCGGGGTTGCGCAAGATGAGCAGGTCGGCAATCGCCTCGGCATCCGCCTGAACCTGTTGTCCGGCCAGCATGAGCGGCATGTCAGGCAGACCCTCGGGCAGGGTGATGGAGGCGTCTTCGGCGCGGTTGAGAAGCTCGTTGAAGCGGGCGCAGAGCGGACGGCGGGCCTCGCGGAGGGACGCGAGGCGGGTACGCAGCTCGTCGCGCTCCATCTCGATGCGAAGCAGGTCGACCTGTCCGCTGCGGGCCTGCCCGGTTTCGTAGCGCGCCTCTACCGTGGGGACGAGCGATTCGAGCCGCTCCAGGTTGCGCTGGGTGAGCTCCACCGCACGCTGCGTGCGATAGTACGAAACGTACGTGGCCTGCACGTCGCGCATCAGGTTGAGGGCGCGCTGCTGCAGGCGCTGCTGCAGAGCGCGGGTGCGGGCATCGGCGGCGCTACGGCGGGCGCTGCGGGTGCCGAACCACGGGGTCATCTGCATCACCGACCCCGACAGGCGTCCGGGCAGGCTGCCGTCCTGATCGGGCGGATTCGCGAAGAAGGCGAGGTTGATCTCGGGGTCGGGCAGCGCGCCGACTTGCGCGCCCACATTGGACTGGGCGACGACCTCCTGGTACTGGGCCTGCAGGGCCGCGTTGTTGGCAAGGGCGTCTTCGAAATAGCCGTCGAGTGGAGATAGGGCGTTGGGGCTGGGCTCTGTGAGCAGGTCGCTGTAGGGAAGGTCCTGGGCGGTGGCAGACACGGATATGCCAAACGCGATACACAGGGTAATTATCGAGCAGCAGAATACTTCTCTGTATTTGGACCACTTGCGTCTCCTCCGGCCTCGACGATTCGCGCCGCCCGACGCTTCAAGGCCGGGGGACTCTGTAGTGAGAAAATCGCTGCTGTTTGTGCGTCGCTTCGTTGTGGAAAGCATGAACTGTAATGATAGCGGTGGGAGGCCTGTGGAAAATGCGCGTGGGGCATCATGCGGCGGTTGGGTCTATCGTCCACTCTTTCCAGAGCGCGTAGAGCACAGGCACGAGGAAGAGCGAGAGCACCTGCACGAGCATACCGCCGAAGATGGGCACGGCCATGGGCACCATAATCGCGCCGCCTTTGCCGGGGGTCGTCAAGATGGGCAGCAGCGCCAGCAGCGTAGTGGCGGTGGTCATGAGGCAGGGGCGCACGCGGCGCATGCCGGCCTCAACGGCGGTGGTGCGAATGGCCGCGACCGACTGCGGGGCGTTGCGCTCGAAGAGCTGATGCAGATAGGTGGCCAGCACCACGCTGTTATCCACGGCAATGCCGAAGAGCGCCAGAAAGCCGACCCACACGGCCACGCTCACGTTGATCGGGTCGACCTGAAAGAGCGCTTGCAGGTTGGTGCCGAGCACACTGACGTTCAGGAACCAGCTCTGCCCGTAGAGCCAGAGCAGCACAAACCCGCCGCTCCATGCCAGCACGATGCCTGATAGGATGATAAACGCAGTCGTTGTAGACCGAAACTGGACGTAGATAAGCAGGAAGATGAGCAGCAGCGTAATCGGCACAATGAGCGCGAGCCGGTTGGTCGCGCGCTGCTGGTCCTCAAACTCGCCGGCCAGGCGGTACGTCACACCCGAGGGCATCTCCAGATCGCCACGGTCAATGGCAGCCTCGACCGCAGCACGTGCGTTGGTGGCAGCCTCGATGCTGGACGCCCCATCGGCGGCGTCGAACGTCACGTAGTTGACGAGGAAGGTGTCTTCGCTGCGGATGGTCATGGGGCCTTCGACATACGCCAGATCCACCAGCTGGCCCAGCGGGATCTGCGCGCCGGTGGGCGTGGGCACCAGGATGCGCTCGATCTGCTCGGGCGTGCTGCGGGCCTCGCGGGCGTAGCGCACCCGCACCGGATAGCGCTCGCGCCCCTCAACGGTGGTGGTGAGCGGTGCCCCGCCAATGGCGATGCGGATGACCTCCTGTACATCGTCGATGGTGAGGCCGTGTCGGGCAATGGCCGCGCGGTCGATGTCCAGCTCTAAGTACGGCTTGCCGGCCACGCGATCCGCAAAGACGGATCCTGAGCGTACGCCGTCGGCGCTGCGGATCACATCTTCGAGGGCCACGGAGACGTCGTCGATGGTGTCGAGGTCGGGCCCGAACACCTGAAAGCCGATGGGCGCGCGCATACCGGTTTGCAGCATGGTGAGGCGCGTTTCGATGGGCTGCAGGCGCGGGGCCGAGGTCAGCCCCGGCAGGTTGGCGGCCTGCACGATCTCCTCCCAGATGTCGTCTTTCGACTGGATGCCGTCGCGCCACTGCCGATAGTAGCGCCCGTCGGGGTCGGGGATGAGCGCATCGGTGCTATCGCGTACGAAGGTGCCTTCGTCATCCACCCGAAACCGCACACGCTGGCCGTCGGCATTGGTGCGGTACTCGCTTTTGTACTGAATCACGGTTTCGAACATCGAAAGCGGCGCGGGGTCGAGGGCCGACTCGGCGCGCCCGGCTTTGCCCACGACCATGTCCACCTCGGGGATACTGCTCACGCGCATGTCCATAGCGCGCATCTGGTCGATGGCTTCTTCGGTGCCGGCGTGCGGCATAGCGGTGGGCATCAGCAGGAACGAGCCCTCGTCGAGCGTGGGCATAAACTCGCGGTTGAGCGTCTGTGCGCTGAAGACGGCGGCCACAAGCAGGAGCAACGGGATGCTCAAGAAGAGCGCCTTGCGAGCGATGAAAACGCGCATCAGGCGCTCGTAATAGCGCTGAAAGAGCAGAAACACGCCCAGCACGCCGCCCACGGCTCCAATCACAAAGAGAAGGTTTGCGATGCGTGGATTGTCGGGTCCGAGCGGAAGCCATACATCCGCCAGCAGCCACCCGAGCCCGAGCACGATGATGCCAACTGCGATATACGGCTGCCATGTGCGCAGGCGCTTCGGATCCACCCACGATTGCCGGTCGGCAAAGCGCACCGCCAGCCCCAGCGCGCCCAGTCCCACCAGCACGAATCCGGCCCACGGCATCCACACCCACAGCACGCCGCCGCCCCCCACGAGCGCGCCGTTGCCCACGGTGCGGACCCAGCGGCGGCCCATCGTGCGCGTAAAGAGCCAGTGCGCAAACGGCGGAATGAGCGCCAGCGTGATGACGAGAGCGGCCAGCAGCACAAAGGTTTTCGTCCAGGCCAGCGGTCCGAAGAGGCGCCCCTCCTCGGCCTGTAGCATGAACACGGGCAGGAAGCTGACGATGGTGGTAGCCAGCGCAGTAATGACGGCGGGACTCACCTCGCTTGCGGCTTCAAAGATCACGTCGCGGCGCGATTTGTTGGGGGGAGCCTCGTCGAGATGCGTGAGCATGTTTTCGGTCATGATGATACCCATGTCCACGACCGTCCCGATGGAGATCGCAATGCCCGCGAGTGCCACGACGTTGGCATCCACGCCCACGTAGCGCATCAGGATGAACGCCACGAGCACAGCCACGGGCAGCAGCGCCGACACGATCAACGAGGCGCGTAGATGCATCACCATGATCATAATCACGATGATGGTGATCAGGATCTGCAGCGAGAGCGCGTCTTCGAGCGTGCCCAACGTTTCGTAGATCAGGCCCGCCCGGTCGTAGAACGGCACCACGCTCACCTGCGAGGTGGTGCCGTCGGCCAGGGTTTTGCTGGGGAGGCCGGGTGCGATTTCGGCGATTTTAGCTTTGACGTGCTCGATCACCGCCAGCGGATTCTCGCCGTAGCGCGCTACCGCCACGCCCCCCACGGCTTCGGTGCCGCCCTTGTCGAGCATGCCGCGCCGCTGTGCCGGCCCCAGCGACACGCGCGCCACATCCTGAATCCGAATGGGCGTGTTGTCATCGCGCACATCCACCACGCTCTGCTCAATGTCAGCGATCGACGCAATCTGTCCGCGCCCGCGCACCACATACTCGGCGCGGTTCATCTCGATTGTGCGTGCGCCCACATCGCGGTTGCTCTGGCGTACGGCGGATGCGATGTCTGTCACCGACACCTTGCTCTCGCGCATCGCCACGGGGTCGATATCGACCTGATATTCCTGCACGTAGCCCCCAATGCTGGCGACCTCAGCCACGCCCGTCGCAGACGAAAGGGCATACTTGACCTGGAAGTCCTGGATGCTGCGCAGTTCGTGCGGATCCCACCCACCGGTCGGATTCCCGTCCCTGTCGCGGCCTTCGAGCGTGTACCAGAAGATCTGCCCGAGCGCGGTGGCATCGGGTCCAAGCTGGGGCTGCACGCCGTCGGGCAGCGTGCCGGGCGGCAGCGCGTTCAGGGTTTCGAGGATGCGCGTGCGGCTCCAGTAGAACGCAATGTCATCCTCAAAGATGATGTTGATCATCGAGAAGCCGAACATGGAGCTGGAGCGCACCGCCTCCACGCCCGGCAGCGCGAGCAGCTCGGTCGTCAGCGGATACGTGACCTGGTCGTCAATGTCCTGCGGCGAGCGCCCCGGCCATTCGGTGAACACAATCTGCTGGTTCGCGCCAATGTCGGGGATGGCATCTACCGGCACCGGATCGCGCGGCAGCAGGTCGATGTCCCAATCAAACGGCGCCGTCGCCACGCCCCATCCCACCAGCGCGAGCAGCAGCAAAGCGGCAATGAGCATGTTATCCAGAAAAAACGCAATGATGCGATCGACAAAAGACATAGAACCGTCGTCAAACGAGCTACGGAGGGCAGGAGAAGGCTCGGTTCAGGCGGATGCAGACGGCATCGCGCCCGGTGGATGCTCCGCTTCAGCGAAGAAGCGAGGCGATCCACGACGACAGATTAGCGGAGAAGTGCAGCGTGGTGCAGGAAGAGCGGGAGGGCAGCAGCGCGAGGGGGCCCGCGCGACGACAGGGCACGCGTGCGGCGCTCTGGGGGCACATCGATCGCGACAGCAGAGACCGGGGCCAATGCGCTGAGAAGCACCGGTACGAGCACCGTGCGGGGCGCTGTGGCCTCGGCGCTATGCTGATCAAGGTGCAGGTCGCAGCACTGATCTGTGCCAAGCGTGGCGTTGGGAGATGCGCCGCGGGTGCGGTCTTCGCAGTTGGGCTCCGAATCCCGATCGGTCGATTCGGGGCATGGTGCAGCCCCATCGTGGTGTGCGCCCGCGTGTTCTGCATGGCAGCAGGGCGCCGCGGCGTCCATGTGCTGGGCATGCGTCGTACTCATCTGCGCACAGACGCGCTGCACCATAGGCGCCAGACTGCTCATCAACAGAGCAACCAGGACAAATGCTACGCCAAGCCGGTAGCGGGGGGATGCGTTCGCCACGAAGCCACATCGGGAGACACAGATGTTGGATGTTTCCTGTACCAAACGTAGGAATGCGGGTTTCAGGCCGTGAATGGATTGCTGCATGCGTTGGCTGCGCTCGTCTCCGGATCAGGTTCGCATGTGCTGAATCCTGAATCAAGTTCAGTATCTGTTTAGCGTACCATCACGCGTGAGGCAAGCGGTGCCCATAGCATTCATCCCAAAGATCGCCGGGGATGCGAGCGATCCCCGGGCGGTTATTGAACCACGCTAAACACGTACCAAGTTCAGGATGACGGACTGGAGGGATCGATTGGGGGCATATCTTGCGCAATGCCATCTATTTTCCATCCTCTGTCCACGATATTTCGCCCTGTTACCGCCGCCAGAACGCCGGGGTGAAGACGATGAGCACCGTGATGATTTCGAGGCGCCCGGCCATCATCAGGAACGAGAGGATCCATTTGCTCAGGGCAGGCAGGTGCGCGTAGTTTTCGGTAGGACCTACCGTGCCCCAGCCTGGTCCGATGTTGCCCACACACGAGAGGGCCGCGCCGAACGCGGTCCAGAGATCCTGGCCCAGCGCGGCCAGCGCCAGCGTGCCCAGGAACAGCAGCAGCACATACAGCACCACGAAGAGCAGCACGTTGCGCAGCACGGCAGGGGCAATGGGCTGTCCGTTGAGATGCGTGCGCAGCACCGCACGCGGATGCACCAGCTGCTTAAATTCGCTCAGGGCGTTTTTGGCCAGCACCACATGGCGCATCACTTTTACCCCGCCGCCCGTGGAGCCCGCCATACCGCCGCAGAAGAAGAGGAGGAAGACAACGCCTACAGCCAACGGCGGCCACAGCTCGTAGTCGGCGGTGCCAAACCCAGTCGAAGTAATGATGGCCACCGCCTGAAACACGCCGTATCGCAGCGCCTCGCCCAGCGATTCGTAGCCTGCGAAGCTGGTCTGGGCCTCGGAAGCGACGGGGAGCCCCGCGCCCGACGCGGTCCAGGTGGATGCGATGAGCAGCACGGTCGCCCCGGCAATAATGCCGAGGTAGACGCGCAGCTCCGTATCCCGCCAGACAGTGATGGCCTTGCCGCGCAGCATGCGGTAGTGCAAGGCAAAGTTCATCCCTGCCAGGATCATAAACAGCGTGATGACGCTGTCAACGTAAGCGGAGTCGAAGTCGGCCACCGAGCCGTTTTTGGTGGAGAAGCCGCCGGTGGCCATCGTGGCAAAGGCGTGGTTGACGGCGTCGAACCCGCTCATAGCAGGCAGAAGGAAGAGCACCTGCACCGCGGTAATGCCCACGTACACGAGCCATAGGCGGCGGGCGGTTTCGCGAACGCGCGGCGTCAGCTTGTCGGCTGAGGGGCCGGGCACTTCGGCGCGGTAGAGCTGAAAGCCGCCGACCCCCAAAATGGGCAGGATCGCCAGCGTAAGCAGAATGATGCCCATGCCGCCAATCCAGTGCGTTAGGCTGCGCCAGAAGAGGAAGGCCCGTGGCATGGCCTCAATATCCATGTTGCCTCCGCCGCCAAAGATGGTAGCGCCGGTGGTGGTAAAGCCGCTCATGGTCTCGAAGAACGCGTCGGTGTAGGTGGGGAGCACACCGCTAATCACAAACGGAAGCGCACCGACAAGCGAGAGCACCACCCACGACAGCGCTACGATGACGAACCCCTCGCGGATGCCGAGGTCTTTGTCCTGCGGCGCTACGCCCCCCAGTCCGAACCACAGGGCGCTGCCTGTGGCCAGCGTGCCCAGCGCGGTCCCTCCGAAGCTCCACCATGCGGCTTCGCCATATCCGAGCGCCACCCCAGCAGGCGCAAGCAATGCGGCACCGGCAAAGAGCAGCAGTCCGCCAAATGTGCGGGCAATGGCAATCCAGTGTATGGTCATGGCAGAGTAGGGAGCGGCGAGCAAGAGAGGACGAGGGCTGCGCGTGTTGATGCCCCGCTACGTGCCAAAGAGCGATTCGATGTGCTGGGCCGAAGTGGGTAACACAAAGACGATAACCCGGTCGTTGGCCTGGATGTGCGTATCGCCCGTGGCAATCTCGATGCCGCTCTCGTTGTGGTTGACCGCTCCCACGAGCATCCCATCTGGAAGGTCGAGTTCGCGGAGCGGAGCATGCGTAATAGGCGCGTTGGGGGAGGCATAGGCCTCCAAGATCTCCGCGTTCAGTCCGTACACCGTGGCCACGCTGAGCACATGCTGGCCGCGGAAGTAGCGCCGCACCTCGCGCGATACGGCGAGCTTGGTGCTCACGGCAGCATCGAGCCCCAGCTGCTCGCTCATGGGGATGTACGCCGCTTTGGAGAGTTGAGCAACAGTTTTGTAGACGCCGTACTCCTTTGCCATCAGGCAGGTAACGAGATTGGCTTCCTCCTCCTCCGACACCGCCACAAACGCATCCATATCCTTGAGCCCCTCTTCTACGAGCAGCTCCACATCGGTGGTATCGCCCTGCAGCACAAGCACCTCGGGCAGGGTAGCCGCCAGATGCTCAGCGCGCTCAGCATTGGGCTCGATGAGCTTCACCTGGCAGTCGGGGCAGTCGTCCACGATGCGCCGGGCCACGCTCATGCCCACGCGCGAGCCGCCCGCAATCATAATGTGGCGGATGCGCACGTCCTCTTTTCCCAGAAGCCGGGTTACAGTGGACACATCAGCCGGACGTGTCATAATGAACAGGTGGTCATCGGGCTGGATGCGTTCGTCGCCATCGGGCAGCACGGGCGTCTCGCTCAACTGGTTGCGACCGCTGAATCAACAGGACTGGTGAGCTATTCGTCGCGGTCGCGCCCGCCGTCAGTAGTCGCCTCGGCTTTCGGCACCCACTCGCCACCCTTACGGACGTAGTAGAACCGCGGATCGAACCGGCTCATTTGTCCCAGAGATAATCATCGAGGGCGTTTTCAACCGCGGCGGACCGCTCGCCGTGGTCGACCTGCTCGTCTAATCGCTCGACAATATCCGGGTCGAGCGAGAACGTCACGCGCTGTTTGCGTCCCATGATTCATACGTATGTACGTAACCAGTAATATGCCTTTTCACCGGCAAGGCGTACGCACGGAGCGATGATCCCCGACCTATGACCGACACTCCCGACGGCCCGGTGTATCGCTCGCGCCACCGCGCGACCGGCGACGCGATGCGCGTCCGCGAGCCGGACGACGACAGCGACGACACCTTTGAGGTGCGGCTGCCCGTCGCGTCGCTCGGCGAGGTCCGCAACGAGGGCGACGACCCGCTCACCCGCGAGGAGTTACGCGGCATGGCCGCACAGATCCGCGACCGACAGATCGGCGTGTTCCCCAGTCACGGCGACGACGGCCTCGTGACGGGCGGCCGCTACTCACAGTTCGAGAAACTCGGTGTCTGGAGCGACGCCGAGATTGACGAGCGCGAGGGCGCGGACGTGCTCCTCGCGACGGCGCGGATGCCTGACCCGAACACGCTGCCCGACCTCGGCTCGTATCGGCAGGCGCTCGGGATTCTCAAAGAGCAGGCGAAACGCGGAATCCCGATGGACGCGTCGATCGGGTGGCGGGACGACCCGGACTTTCCGGGCGGGGTCGACCTCATGGAAGTGTCGATCGTCGGGATCGGTGCGGACCCGCGGACGACGACCGGCGACGAGGACGCCGAAGTGGTGGCCCGCGCCGCCGTCGAAGCGGGCGCCGACCGCGAGGGGTTGGTGCGGCGCGTCCGTGACGCCGTCGAGACGGCCCGCCCGCTCGGCCCGCCGGAGGACCCGGAGCGGTTCGAGGACTTCGACGCGTGCGTCGCTGCGATCTCCGACGACGCCGATACGTCCCGCGAGGACGCGGAAGCGATCTGCGGCGCGTGGGAGCAGGCCAAAGAGGATCAGGCCGCTCGCGTCGACGGCGACCGTGCCGAGTACGAGGTCGGCGACGAGACGGGCGAGATAACGCCGCCCGCGTACATGGCCGACGCCGCCGACATGGCCATGAGCAAATCCGACGAGGGCCTCGGGTCGGACTGTGGGACCGGCGTCGGCGACAGTCGCGCCGATCAGATCCGAAACGATCAGGTCGGCCCGGATGTCGTCGCGGAGGTCGCCGCCTATCTCACGTCCCACGAGGAGGATGTCACCGCGGACGGCCCGCCGTCGGAGTGGTCCGACGAGGAGTGGGACGACTGTGGGAACATCCAGTACGCCAAGTGGGGCGGCGACGGCTCCGGCGACGCGCTGGCGTGGGCGCAGGGCCGCGCGAACGCGGTCGCCGACGCC